>JBEKGL010000160.1:0-7627 GCA_050012815.1 Thermoguttaceae bacterium | reverse complement strand
GAGGCGGCCATTCCGATTTGCACCGGTCACGATTACAAGGGCTATCCGGCCATAGCCACCATCCCGGAGTATTTCGAGAAGCTCACCTACCTGGAAGACAAGAAATACAGCTTTGCCGAAGGCAAGAATTTCGAGGAGGAAAACTACTGGGACGCGGTGATCGGCGACGTCGCCGCCCGGCGCACGGGCCTTAAATTGGGCGATACTTTCTCGCCCGTGCCCCAGACCGTCGAAACAGGCGAAAAACACCACCATCACGATTTCAAGGTGGTGGGCATTCTTGAGCATACCGGCACGCCCAACGACCGGGCGATATTCATGAACATCGAGGGCTTTTGGCGCGAACCGGCCCACCTCCAAGGAACACCCTCAGGCGTTGCCTTATTAAGCGGCAAAAGCGGCGCAACAAGCGAAGAAACCGCGAAAAATCAAGCCGCCGAACAAGACGCCAATGCACACGACGCCCACGACAACGACGGCCACGATCGCGATGCCCATGAGCCGATCAACAAAGAAGTATCCGCAATCCTCGTTTGCACACAAACCCACAAACAGATTTTAGCCATGGATCTGGAGTCCGTGGTAAACAAAGAGCACGTAGCCCAGGCCGTTTATCCCTCGCTGGAAATTGCCAAACTGTTCGACAGCATTATCGGAAACATCCAGTTGCTGCTGTTGGTCCTGGCCGTGTTGGTTGTCATCGTGGCGGGCATCGGCATCATGGTGAGCATGTACAACTCGATGAGCGACAGGCGGCACGATATCGCCATCATGCGGGCCCTGGGCGCGAGCCGCTATACCGTAATGTCCATTATCCTCATGGAGTCGATCCTGCTTTCGCTAGGCGGCGGGGCGCTGGGACTGCTGATCGGCCACGGCCTGATCGGCGCGCTGGGCACGACCATCGCCGACCAGACCGGCGTGATCGTCAAGGTCTGGGACTTCCAAACCGTCGAACTAATCCTCATCCCCGGCCTGGTCGTACTCGCCACTTTGGTCGGATACCTGCCCGCAATGTACGCCTACAAGACCGACGTGGTAAAATCCCTCATGGCGGGAACGTAAACAAGGATGAAGGAGGAGGGATGAAGGATGAGTGGAACCGCTTGCGATTTCGCACTGACCACTGATAACCGATTACTGAAAACTGACAACTGATTACTCCCCCATGCCCGTCCAGGAAACCATAATTGACGAATCGCCCGAGGCCGCCGAGGCCGTCCCCGTGCCTTACCGGTCGCTGAACGCGACCGCGGTTCTCAGTCTGGTTTTCAGCGCTTTCTCCATTCTCACGGTCTTTGGCTGGGTTTTTTGGGTCGTTCCGATTCTTTCCATCGCCTTGGCCGTAAGGGCCCTTAAACACATCCGTTACGCTTCCCTGGAATATACGGGCGAAGGCTTTGCCCGGGCCGGTATCGCCGTGGCAATCGTTCTTTGGCTGTCGGGCATGTATATCCAGCATTACATTAAACTGCACACCATCCCATCCGGATACAAACCGATTACCTTCGACTATCTCCAGCCCAATCCGGATCAGCTTGGCGAGATCATACCGCCCGCCGCCTTCAATTTGGAACCTAATGACAACGATCCGGACAAACGAGTCTTCATCCAGGAAGGTTATATTTATCCCGGCCGGCGGAGCATAAACATCAAGGAATTTATTCTTGTGCCCACCCTCGGTCATTGTCAATTTTGCACCCGACAACTCAGATCCACGGAGATGATCAACGTAAAATTATCGGGCGACCTGACCGTTGATTATTCATCTCGTTCCATCAAACTCGGCGGCAAATTGCGCATCGACCGCGATCAAGCCGTCAATCCCTTCGGCGGCCTCCCCTACCAACTCGAGGCCGATTATCTGCAAGAATAGCGGTTGGTAATATAGATGCGACCGGGCGCCAAGCAAAGTTTGGCCGGGGATCGCGAAACCGCACGCGGTTTATAACACCATAAAAACCGGTTATTAACATCCATCTCCAGCCTTTGAATTCATCCTTCCTCACTCATCCTTCATCCTTACTTATTCTCTCTCTTCCCCAAATTAGGGTAATCCGATATAATCATTCACTTATGTCCGATTACATCATTCGATACGGGGTAATGCGATTCCTGGGGGTGTTTTCCGCCCCGGCGGGCCAGTCATTCCGCCGGGGTATGCAGGTCGTCACCCGGACCGACCGCGGCCTGGAGGCCGGCGAAATTCTCGCCGAGGCCACGCCCGACGCCGTTGCCCGGCTGATTGATCCGCCCAACGGGCAAATCCTCCGCGCCATGATGCCCGAAGACGCCAACGAACTGGCCCGCATCAAAAAACACTCCACCGAGGAATTGGACGTATGCCAGCGTTACATCGGCCAACTGGAATTGAAAATGCAACTGGTCGATTTGGAACACATTTTCGGCGGCGAGCGGATCGTAATCTACTACCTGGCCGACAACCGCGTCGATTTCCGCGAACTGGTCCGCCTCCTGGCCGGCGAGTTTCAAACTCGCATCGAAATGCGCCAAATCGGAGTCCGCGACGAAGCCAAGCTCCTGGCCGACTACGGCGACTGCGGCTGCCCGGTCTGCTGCAACACCCACCTGGTCCAGATGCCCCCGGTTTCCATGCGCATGGCCAAGCTGCAAAAGGCCACCCTCGACCCCACGAAAATTTCCGGCCGTTGCGGACGCTTGAAGTGTTGCCTGCGCTATGAATTCGATATTTACGAGGACCTGCAAAAGCAATTTCCGCCGCTCGGTTCGATTGTCATCACCCCCGAGGGCCGGGGAAAAGTAATCGGGCATGAAATCCTCGGCGGCCAACTCCAGGTGCTCACCGACGATCACCGCCGACTGACGGTCCCCTTTGACAAAGCCGAACTCGATAAAACAACACCCCCCATCCCGTTGGAGCCGGAGCCCGACATGTCCGATCAGGAAGAGGACCGGCGGATAGAATAAGTCCGATAAATGGAAGATGGTATATGGCAGATAGCAAGTGGACGGTGGGCGGTGGACGATGGACGGTGCGAACCCACATGCCGGTTAATGCAAAATTCTTCATTCATTATTCATCATTCATCATTTGTCCTTCATCCTTTATCCTTCATCCTTCATCCTTTTAATATCGCCATGCTCGATCCTTCCGACTCCTTCGTCGCATTGCTCCGAGAAGACCGGCGGTACAAGCCGGAGGCTTATATATTCATCTTCGAGGCTTTAAACTACGCTCAAAACGTATTGGGCATGGGCGCGGAAAAATCCGGCGAATTCAGCTCGCAAGCCGCTCCGGCCAACAAGCCCGAAGAAAGGGTCGAACAGCATGTAACCGGGCAGGAACTTTGCGAGGCCATCCGTGTTTACGCCTTGCACCAATACGGTTACATGGCGAAAATCGTGCTCAACAACTGGGGACTTCATAACACCGGCGATTTCGGCGAGATAGTTTTTAATTTAATTCGCATCGGAAAAATGAGAAAAACCCCTTCCGATACCCGCGTGGATTTCAACAATCTCTACGATTTCGACACAGCCTTCCGCGACGATTTTCGCATCACGCCGCCGGAATGAAAAGGCTATAGACTATAGGCTGTAGGAAGTGAGGAAAACCGAGAACTTTATAAACCGCTTACGGTTTCGCACCGTCCTCTGTCCGCTGAAAACTGATTACTGATTACTGAAAACCGCTACCAATGAACAATGACCAAACGCCGTCCTAATACACCTTGTTCTGCAAATCCGGCCAAGACCGATCGCAAAAATATATCGGCTTGTCCCGCGTCGGTGGAAACAAAATGGCCGGAAAAAGATATTGCACGCCGCGGCGGGACAATGTCGAATCCTGCAAAGACCACGGCCGTGCAAAAGCGTCTTCTTGCCTTGGCCGTTGCATTGGAAATCGGTTGGGTCGTTTTTCTCGTGGTCCTGGCGGCCATGAAATGATATTGTGTTTTTCAGTGTAAAGCCGTGACCGACCAACCTTCGGTTGGTGCCCGTCGCGGGAAAATGTTTGCAACGTCATCAATTTTTCCACAACCGCGACCAACCAACCGACCATGCTACACATGGTGCCCGTCGCGGCTTTACAGAGAAATACAGCCTAAATCCCATGCCCACATCGGCCCTGCTGGTATTGTTGCTGACACTCGCGGCGCAAAAGGATGCCGATCGAACGGCGCCGCCCGAGCGTCCCGTCTTCGGATTTCCCAGTGAAGACGGCATTCCAACTTCGCCTGCCGCCCCATCGGTTCCGAATCCCGCGCCGGAGGTAAACATCCGGTTCCCCGAATCGTTCATGAGCGACGCCCGGCTGGCCGATATTTGCTTTCTCGACGACCAGTACGGCTGGGCCGTGGGCGATCACGGCGCCATCTGGAATACCCAAGACGGCGGCCGGCAATGGCGCTTGCAGCCCAGCGGCGTTAATTGCCCGTTGCAGTCGGTTTGTTTCATCACCAGGAAAATCGGCTTTACGGCCGGCGGATCGGCCCAACCCTATTCGCACACCGGCACGGGCGTGCTGCTGACAACCCGCGATGGAGGTCAAACCTGGACCGCCAATCCCCGCCTCATGTTGCCCGCATTGAAAAAAATCATCTTCACCGATCCCGAGCACGGCTGGGCGATCGGTTTTCCCTCGGCCATGTATCACTCGGGCGTATTCGCCTCTGACGACGGAGGCCGAAGTTGGCGTCCCTTGTTCGGATCGGGCAATTCCGCCTGGTTGACCGGCGATTTTCTCACTCCCGCCGCCGGAGCATTGGCCGGCAGTTATGCCACGGCGGCCACGGTCGGCCGCGGCGAAATCGAACCGTTTCGCATCAAGGAGTCCGGGTTGCAAAATCTTCGCCGGCTGCGCCTTGTGCCTCCGCTTTACGGCTGGCTGGTCGGCGACGGCGGACTTGTGCTTCTCACCGGAAACGCCGGCGCGGCGTGGCACGTTCCCTCGGGCAATTTTCCGGCGCAAGCCGCCCGGCATTTCGATTTCGCCGCCCTTGCCGTGCGCGGTCCAAAGGCCTGGATCGCCGGTACGCCCGGCTCTCGGGTTTTTTACACCCCCGACGCCGGCGCTACCTGGAGTTTATTTTCCACCGGCGTCTCCACCCCGCTTACGGCGATTACTTTCGCCGATGACGAACATGGCTGGGCCGCCGGAGCGCTGGGAACCATTCTGGCCACCGCCGACGGCGGGCGGACCTGGCAACGGCAACGCTCCGGCGGAACCCGGGCGGCCATCCTCGCTCTACTCGCCCAAGCCGACGACGTACCCTTGGAATTACTCGCCAAACTCTCGGGCAACGACGGATACCTCAGCGCGGTCGAGGTCCTTACCCGGCGCGACGTCGAAGTCCGCCCCAACGACGACGTCCCGCTGGCCGAACGCCTCGATCAGGCCGTGTCCGCCGTGGGCGGCAGCCACGCCGACGTCGCCTGGCAGTTTCCCTTGCGGCAAAGCGGCGTGCAACTCACCGCCGCACACTATTGTAGAACGGTTTTTAAAACCGTCCCGCAAATCCAGGATGGCAACGTAATCCAATATGACTTGGACATGGAGGCTCTGGAAGAACACATAGTCAGGCAATTACGTCTTTGGCGTCCAGACGCGGTTGTTACCGACAACATCAATTCCCCCGACGCGGATCAACTCGGCCAACTCATCGGCAAGGCGGTGTTTCAGGCTGTTGATAAGGCGGCCGATTCGACTTCCTATCCCCTTCAGATCGCCGAAGCCGGCTTAAGTCCCTGGCAAGTAAAAAAAGTTTACTCCGCCGCGGATTCCCTCGTGCACGGTTCGATGGATTTAGCAACGTCGCAATTCGCCGCCCGGCTTGGCCGATCCCTGGCCGATGCCGCCGCCGAACCGCGCGGGCTGCTGTCCGACCGCTTTTGCCTTTCACCGCCAACGCTGGGATTCATCGCCTTGACCGACCGCCCGGCCGACAATCAACAATCGCGCGACTTGATGGCCGGCCTGGCCCCGGGCTCGGAAGCACGCCGGGAATTAACCAGCGCGCCGGTGGAAAATATCGACGCCCTCCAACGCACGGCCCTAAAACAGCGCAACGCCCGGGCCATCCTGGAACAGGCCCTGCGCAATCCGGACGCGCAATCCAACCTCTTGGCGCAAAGCAGCGAATTAATCCGCGGTTTGGACTACGACGGCGCAGGGCGCATACTCTATTACCTTGCCGATCGATTTCATCGCACAGGCCGATGGACTATGGCCGCCGAAACCTTTACAATCCTCGCCGACCGTTATCCGCAACATCCGTTGGCCCGGCCGGCCTTGCTCTGGCTGGTGCAATACTACGCAAGCGGTGAAATCGCCTGGCAAGAGCACTCCGTGCGAAATGCAATCCCGCGCCAACCCTCGGCGCCGGCGCTTGATGCGGCAAAACTTGAAGACCGCCTGGCCCGCGCCGCAACCTTGGGCAAACAAATCGAGCGGACCCGCCCCGATCTGTTCGCCGAGCCTGCGCTAAGATTTCCCCTGGCCGCGGCCTGGCGAAATCAAGGCTCGCCCAAGCCGGCCGAACAATTCTACCTGGCCGAAAGCCGCAGCCCGGACCGCGACGCATGGTCGGCCTGCGCCAAAGGCGAAATTTCGCTGGCCGATCCGAATACCAAGCAATCCAAGCCCACACAGCCATGCTGGAAGGCCGCGGTCAAGCCCAAGTTGGACGGGCGCCTGGACGACGCCGTTTGGCAAAAAATCGAATCAGTTCCGCTTAAAAGCCCGCTGAAGGACGACGACGATTGGCCCGCCGTGGCCGCTTTTGCCTACGACAACGAGTTTCTTTACATCGCCGTAACTTGCCGGCGTGCGCCCGGAGTGAAATACGAGCCTGCCACAACGCCGCGGCCGCGCGACGCCGATCTCACGGCCCGGGATCGCGTGGACATACTCATCGACATCGACCGCGACTTCGCCACATATTACCAACTCTCGTTCGACTATCGCGGGTTTACTGCCGAGTCCCTATGGGGCGATCCAGCCTGGAACCCAACTTGGTTCGTGGCCGCCAACTTGACCGACGAAGCCTGGACCGTGGAGGCAGCCGTTCCCTTGGATCAAATTACCGGTCAACACCCCAAGCTGCGGGACGTATGGACCGTGGGAGTGCAACGGACCATCCCAGGCGTGGGTTTTCAATCCTGGTCCACTCCCGCTTCCACCCAGGTGATGCCGGAGGGATTTGGTTACCTGATTTTTCAGTAACGCTTGACAACGATACTCTTAGGGTGCGACAATCTCCTATTGCATGGTTCGGCAGCGACCAAACAGCAGAGCCGGACCGTGTCGGCAGCGGCCAAACAGCAGAGCCGGACCGTGTCGGTCCGGTATTTTTGCCGCACTTTGGCTGGATGCAAACCTTAAACCAAAACCCTTCCACACCGAGTTGCATTGATGAATCGCACAGTAACTAACGGATGTATTGCGGCAGGCGCCGTCCTGTTTTTGCTTTTTTTCGCGGGATGCGGGACCAGCTATTACGAACAACGCCTGGATAAGCGGATCAAGGAGCTTAAATTAGGCTCCAAGTTCAATCTCTTGTCGTCGCCGATCGATGTGCCCGGCACGCAGGTAACGATTTGCGTTCCGCAAAAAAACGATTCCAACAAACAAGCTTATGAAAAC
>JBEKGL010000159.1:0-7632 GCA_050012815.1 Thermoguttaceae bacterium | reverse complement strand
TGCGATGCTGGTCGATGCCAAGGTATAACATCTCTCGGTCCTCCTGTCGTGGTTTTGATGGGTAAAACATTACTACATCGTTTATACCACCAGGAGGACCACTCTTTCATAGAATCAGAATTACCGGAATTACGGAATTACCGTGCTGCTAGCATGAAAATGACATCCCGTAAGTTACTGAAGTCTAATCATTTGTGGCTTAAGTAGTGCCATTGGTAGAATGTCCTCTTTTACCCCCTCCCCTTTTACCCCCTACTTCCCCTTGGCCACTTCCACCGCGAAAACATAGGACGGCCCGAACATGTTGGAGCGGAAGATGACCCATTTCATGTCGGGCGTAAACGTCGCATTGGGTTCAAGCACGTAATTGTGTTTGGCCATGTTGACGAGCCGTTCGCAGCGGAACACACCGGGTTTGATGAGGTCTTTTTGATTGATGTTGGTTCCGGCGGTGTCGGGCAGGAGTTCGGGGTAAAAGAGGTAGATCCACTTGCCATTTTCGGCGTGGGCCACCATGCCCTCCCCGCCGCCATCGCCGCAGAAAAGTTTTCCATCTACCGACACATTGAAATGTACCGACCACTGGTCGCGCTGGAGATGATACCAGGTTCTTTCGCCCGAGGTTATGTTGTAGCCGGCAACCCAGAAATCCTCGCCGCGCGGCGTTTGCAGGTCATACCAGGCGGTCTGGCCATCGGCGCTCCAGAATTCGTGCCCGGCGATTTCCATGTTCATGGTGCGTTTGTGGATGTTCGCCAAGCCGGCGCCATCCGGGCGAATCAGCCAGATGCGATCCACTTTATGCCACGGGCCTTCGTGGCAAAACATGAGCAGGTTTGGATCGGTGGGTGAAAACAGGAGATGGTTGAGCCAGTCGTTGCCGCGGTTGACTTTTTTTATTTCGCCGGTCTTAAGGTTGTGGAAAAACAATTCCATCGGCAGGCGTTTTGCGAACCGTTCCTCGATGTTCCGGGCCTTGCTTTTGCGCGCCGAGTCGGAATTGGATTCGATCGCTTCTTGGCGATCTTGTTCCGCCCTGGCCTGATTTTCGTCCATGATGAGGCTGGTTCCGGCCAGCAAAGTTTCATCGCAGTTCACCGCGCTGGCCCGGGTTCCGAAGGGAAGCTCGGCAATTTTACGCGTCGCCTTCGTTTCCAGGTCGGCCGCAAATACATTTGTGCGCTGGCTGTAATAAACCTGTCCGGTTTTGCGGCCGACCATGATGACACGCAGTCGCTGGCCTTCCACGACCTTTTCAATTTTGCGCGTTGCCAGGTCAATCATGGAAATCCCGGTGGGCGAGATAAAGACCATTTTTTTGCCGTCGGGCGTGAACGGGTTGACGTTGAAATAAAAACTTTCACTGCCCGGCTCGTCGGAAAGGCGAACGATGCGATGCCCGGTATTTAGATCAATCCATTCCTTGGGCGGAGCATCGGCCGCCAGTGCCTGCGATCCAATCCATGCCACGGTCAACAACAGCGATGTCCATAAACGCATAGTGATCTCCCAGAAAAAAAGGGAAGAAGACATTCTACTTTTATGTCGTAATAATTCCAATGTTAATGGGAAACAGGCGTTACTGTTTCGTACGTCCGGCCCGCGACGTTGTTGCGATAGTTTTCCAGGGCGACTTGGGCCACATCCCCGCATTATAACTGTTGATCACATTGCAGAAAACGCCTTTCAGACCCATCTTGAGAGGTATGTCTCCAGCGGCACTGCGAACAACTTTGTGATTTCTCGGGGTAGGAGGGGGTAAATCGTTGCAGTTCTCTCACGAGCAAGCAATAATCAGGCTAGTGCGGTTTGACCCGAATTCTCCGAGATGTATTGGAGGTTGAACGGTTACCAAGGCAAAATGGAGCGGGGCGGTCGGCCCAGTATAAGAGGCGCAGATGCTCTGGGCAAGGCAAAGCGGACTACTTTTGGACGGAATGTTTGCACGTCATACGGGTGTGGTGAAATGACGAGAATCAGCCGTGGGTCGATGTTTCTTTTCCCATGCCCGTAAAACCCACTATTTAAGGGACGACACAATGAAATGCTTTTTAATGATGTGCGTTGCGTTTGTTGTTCTTTTCCCCACAACGGCCCTCGCGGCGATCACCACATTCGGTGACGTCGAACCCGAGCTGTTCGACCCCAATACCGGTGATATCCTTTGGGATAGTTCTACGACTGCCTATATCGGTAACGAATACAACGGCGCCCTGACGATTGACGATGGCAGTTACCTCTTCACAGGCGCCGCCTACATCGGCTGCCTCCCCGGGTCTTACGAATCGATGGGCGTGGTGACGGTGGACGGCGCGACTTGGACCAACAGCGGCGATCTCTGGGTTGGCTGGGGCTATGAAGGTGGAAATCTCTCCAGGCTCTCGATCACCAACGGCGGTGTTGTCGCCACTGGCTCCCTATTTGTCGATAGGGGGACGCTATCGATTACCAACGGCAGTGTTCTTGCCACTAGTAATGGCGCGTGGGTCGGGGTGAATGGGGGGAGAGTGGACGGCTCGACCTGGAATAGCGGCGGCGATCTCTCATTCGATGGGCCGTTTAACATCACCAACGGCAGTATTGTCACCTGTATCGGCGGCAGCAATCCAGGGGACTTCAATACGATTGGTGGCACAATGACGGTGGACAGATCGACCTGGAACAACAACAACGATCTCTACGTCGGCGATCAAGACATCTGCGGTACACTTTCGATCATCAACGGCGGCACTGTCAGCAATAATAACGGCTGGATCGGGTGGTTCTATGATTCCCATGGGTCTTCGGTCACAGTTAATGGTACCGGCTCAACCTGGATTAACTACGGCGGTCTCATCGTCGCCAGGGGGACACTTTTAATCAGCAACGGCGGTACCGTCTTGAGTAAAGGCGGCGAAATCGATGGTAATATGACAGTAGACGGCGCCGGCTCGACTTGGACCAACAATGGCGACCTGTATGTCGGCTATTCCGATTATTATTCGGATTTTGGGATACTTAGTATCAGCAACGGCGGCACAGTCAGTAATAATAATGGCTGGATCGGCTATGCCGGCGCAGAAGTCACAGTTGATGGCACCCACTCAACATGGACCAACAATGGCGACCTGTATGTCGGATATTCAAGCTATGGGGAACTGAGTATTACAAACGGCGGCGCCGTCGGCAATAATAACGGCTGGATCGGCTACAATAACATGGGGTCGGTCAAGGTTGATGGTACCGGCTCGACCTGGACCAACAATGGCGACCTCTGTGTCGGCTATTCCAACTATGGGACACTGAGTATCACCAAAGGCGGCGCCGTCAGCAATAATAACGGCTGTATCGGCTATGCCAGCGGTTGCTGGGGATCGGTTACGGTGGACGGCGCCGGCTCGACCTGGACCAACAAAGATGATCTCATCATCGGCAACTCCGGCGCCGGGACTCTCTCGATCACCGGCGGCGCCGCCGTCGGCAATAATAACGGCTGGATCGGCCATGCCAGCGGTTCGACAGGGTCGGTTACGGTGGACGGCGCCGGCTCGACCTGGACCAACAAAGATGATCTCATCATCGGCAACTCCGGCGCCGGGACTCTCTCGATCACCGGCGGCGGCGCCGTCGGCAATAATAACGGCTGGATCGGCTATGCCAGTGGTTCGACGGGGGTGGTAACGGTTTCCGGCGCCGGCTCGACTTGGAATAACAGCGGCGACCTCTATGTCGGCTATTCCGGCGGCGGGACACTGAGTATCACCAAAGGCGGAACTGTCACGGCGGGGTCCGTCTCGATCAACAGCCAGTCTGTCTTAGAGATTGATGTCGGCCACGGCAGTTCGCTTTCTGTTGGCGGCGGAGGAATCAACAACGCGGGCACGATCCGCATCCTCGCCGGGGCGAGAGTCCCGATAGGCAACACGTATTCGCCCATCTCCGCCGGGATCTGGAGCGGAACATATGAGGCAGTCGGGGGCACGTGGGACACAATAAACCACCGGTTCACAGCCTCCAATGTCCAAGAGGGCACTGCCGGCATAATGGTTTCGATCGATCCGGCCACCACCCAGCGGATGCACATCAGTGACAGCGGGACGCACCAATCCGTCGGGTTGAGTTTCCTTTCGGCAAGCCTTTCCAAGCAGATCAACGTAGTTGCCGCACCCATGAGTGGCACCCCCGTGTACACCCTGCAAAACTTATTGGAGCCAGGCCAATCGGTCCTGAGCGCGTGGAACTTCTCGGTCACCGGCAACGGCTACACCACGGGCAATACGGCCTTTCTTTCATTACAGGCCGCTAACGAGGATGCAATAAAGAGATATTATCAGGTTTATGAACTGTGGGAGTACAATATGAATAATCCACTGAACCCTTGGTCGATGATCGAACCGCCCGAATATCCCAGCCTCAACTTTGGTCTTTTTGGGCCGAATTTTGATTGTGATTTCTCGGTCTTCCACTTCAGCGGCTATGCCATCACTGGGGTGCCCGTGCCGGCTCCCGGTACTGTCTACATCGACTGGAAAGGTGGAACTATATCTGATCCCACTAATTGGAATGTCGCTGCCAATTGGAATCCTGATACCGCCGTGCCGAACGGACCGGGAACGAACGTAAGTTTCGGCAATCAGCCTGCCGCTAACAATGTGGTCGATATGATCTCACAAGCGCAAACGGTGGGAACAATAACTTTTTTCGCAAATACCAGCACCACCATTCAAAGCAGCGGCGGATTCGCCCTCACCTTGGACAATAGCGGCAGCGGTTCTACCATTTATGTGGCGGGCACTCACACCATTTCCGCTCAGGTGATTCTTAACAACGATGCCCTAATTGTCGGCACTGGCACGCTCAATTTATCTGGCGGTATTACTGGCTCTCACGACTTGGAGGTTGACATCAACCTTACCGCAACAAGTATTCAAGTGGATACGCTTACCATCGATTCCGGAGCGACAGTTACAATCCAAGCTATTCCCGGCGGGCCACAAGCATTATGCGATAACCTCAAAGCTGTTCCCGAACCCTCCGCCTTTGTCCTGCTTGGCGTTTGTACCATCAGCTTACTCGCCTACGGTTGGCGACGGCGAATAGCAAAATAATAGCCAATCGACGAGAATAAAGGGAACATTCTACTTTTTATTTTGGAAACTTCCTTTTAATGCGCCGCCTGCGTTGCCCTTTCGTATGTCCGGCCGGCGACGTTGTTGCGATAGTTTTCCAGTGCGACTTGGGCTAGATGCTGACCGTGAGGCGTGGGATAATCGCCCGTGATGCAGGCGCGGCATAGATGGTCGGCATCCAGGCCGATTGCCCGGGCAATGGCTTCCACGGGCAGATAGCGCAGCGAATCGGCCCCAAGTTGGGCCGCCATTTCGGCCTCGGCCTGCGGCGTAATCGGCTCGCCTTTGAGGAAGTTTGGGGCGAAAAGTTCGCTCACCGTCGACATGTCGATGCCGTAAAAACAGGGCGCGATAATCGGCGGGCAGGCCACGCGCACGTGAATTTCTTTGGGCCGGCCCAGTTGTCGAATCCGCCGCAAAAGCACGCGCAGAGTTGTGGCCCGGACTATCGAATCCTCCACCAAAATCACCCGCTTGCCTTCCAAAACTTCACACAGGGGCGTGTATTTTGTTTCGGCCTTGCGTTTCCGGTCCATGTGGCCTTCGATAAACGTCCGCCCGCTGTACCGATTGCGGATCAAGCCTTCCACGCAAGGGATTTTCAAGGCGTAGGCCATGGCGTCGGCCGCCGCCTTGCTGGTGTCGGGCACGGGCACCACCACCGTATCGGCATCGATGGGCAGGGTTTCCAATCGGGCCAACTCCTCGCCCAACGCCTTGCGCGACAAATACACGCTCCGATCGTCCAACGTGCTGGCCACGTTGGCAAAGTAAATCCATTCGAAAAAGCAATGGGCATGCCGCGGGCTGGATGCGAACGGCTGAATTTCCAGCTCGCCGTCGGTTATGATAACGGCGTGTCCCGGCGGAACCGGTTTGATCTTCTCCGGCGTGATGCCCAAGTTCAACAAGGCCACGCTTTCGCTCGCCGCGGCGAACAAGGGTCCGTCCACGGCGTAGCACAGCGGCTTGATGCCCAGCGGATCCCGGGCGACCATCATGTCGCCTAAAGCATCGATGAAAACGATGCTGTATGCACCGTCGAATTTCCGCGCAAAATGCCGGCACACGTTTATAAGCGGAGCCCGGTTGTCCGTGGACAACGCCGCGCAAATCTGGTGCATGAATATTTCGGTGTCGGTTTCGCGGGCAAGGTGATTGTCCTCGTTATCGAGCAATTCCTCGCGAAGTTCCATGAAATTGGCCAACTGGCCGTTGAAGGCGAAGCTGAACCATTTGTGTTTTTTGATGTGGTGCCGCTCGAAAGGCTGGGCGTAACTGCGGTCGTCAGTGCCGCAGGTGGCGTAACGCACATGCCCGATCGCCGCACGGCCGCCGTATTCCCGCATGATCGATTCGTACTTGTTCCGATGACTGAGGCGAAAAACCTCGTTTACGCTGCCCACGTCCTTATATGTGTCGATAATCTGCTTTCGGCGCGGATTATACGTGGTGATCCCGGCCGCAAGTTGCCCGCGATTTTGTATATCCAGCAACATGCGGGGTATAAGCCGGGAAATCTCGTCCGGCCCCTGCTCCGGACACAACGGACTTTTGCCCAGCCCGGTCAGGTGATATATAGCGGCCACGCCGCACTCTTCGTGCAAATCGCTCATAAAAAGAGTCCAACTCTCCTAGTGAAAAAAAACCTGAATAATGGGTGACACAGACATCTTGCCCGTGTCTGAAATGGGTGGCACGGGCATCTTGCCCGTGTTTTTCTCTCGGAAGCACTGTCGATGCCACCAATTTATTCTATGGATAAATGAGTTATCCCACAATTAGCTTCATTGGGGGGGCCGAGATTGTGTGTGTATGGTTAAAATTTTGTTGAAACAGGATTTTGTTGGCTTTATCCGCTAAAATCCGGCAGTTAAGTGGAAAAGATAGCCGCCTTGAGATATTGACTAATCCATGCCAAAATATGATAATAATTACGGTTGAATGGTCTGAACCCGCCTTTTATTATTTACAGCAGGCCCCGCCTTGAGATTCATCAAAACCGCTTTAGTTTTGATTGTCGCGGCCCAATTCGCATTTATCGCGATGGTGGGCGAGGGTTTGCACTTTTTGCCCGGCCTGGGCCATTCCTGCGATTCTTCATGCGAATGTCATTTCTCTTGCCATTCCGTCGCCGGCCATGATTGTTCTGATGTCGGTCATCCTCTTGCCGTTTCTAATACAGTCCACAAGCCGAAGGACTTGCACAACCCGGCCGATTGTCCAGTGTGCCAGTATTTCGCACAGGTTAAACATCTTATTTTGGCGTTTAACGCGGAGACTGACTGCCTCGTTGTTATCGAAAGGATTGAGGCTAGTTCTTCCCTTCTTCAAAGCCGTTGTGGACTGGCATATCATTCTCGGGCGCCTCCTTCTTGCCACGCCATTTCCTAATGGCCTCCTTTTTTTGATTTGATGCGCTTTTTTGCTCGAACCTGCGCGTCAACCGTTAAAAACGCAAAATACTCGTTCCGCTCAAATTGCCCGAGAAACCGCTTGCGGTTTCGCGGTGTGCAATAATCGG
>JBEKGL010000158.1:0-7720 GCA_050012815.1 Thermoguttaceae bacterium | reverse complement strand
AGATTCGCCCGGCGGTTTTTGCCTTGAACAATCCCGCCGGCAAAACAATTGTTGCCCCGCACTCGCGTGTGCCCGGTGTTCTGGCCGGTCATCAAAACGCTTCGCGACGGCGCGCACACCGGCGCGCCCGCGTAGGCTTGCGTGAAACGTATACCATCCACGGCCATGCGGTCGATGTTGGGAGTCTTGATTTTTGTCTGCCCGTAACAGCCCACGTCGCCCCATCCCAGGTCGTCGGCCAGGATGAAGACGATATTGGGCCTTTGCGCCGTTGCGGAGTCTTTCTCGCCCGCCGCCCGGGCCGCATCAATTGCGATTGTCAATGCAAGAACCAAGGCAGACACGATGTAAAGAACCAATCGCATGATTAAAGCCTCCGGTTAAAAATATATTGGATATGACTACATATTTTAACCGTGAACACGTGTAAAAGGTAGCACCGGTATAACGCTACATTAGAGCAGAACAATGAGCGCGGAACTAAGAATGTAGAACGCAAAACAAAGGCGGAAGGCGGAAACCAATCCCCAATTTCCTACCCCCGAATCCCGAATCCCGAAACCAAAACTCCAAGATTTGCGGCGATCATTGCCATGGGCGGGGCGCCTTTTAGCTCGAAGTTATAACTCTGCATGTGCAGATACAAGAAAAGAATGGCCGTCAGTAACGCCAACAGCGCGATCACCAGGAGTACGGTGTACAAATCGGCCCGGGGTTTGCGGAAGGTTCCGCCGGTATTGTTACTCGATTTTGGAGGCGACACGGTCACCTTTCTGCACTTCGCTTTGCTGGAAACTGGGGATGATTTTGCATACCGACTTGTCCGGGGCGGTTTTTAGGACTTCGATCCGGCCGACGTATTTATTTCCGGTGGGGGCAACGCGATACACGTCGAGTTTATGGCCTTTCTGCACACCGGAATCGGAGCCGATGGAAATTTCCGTCATCCCGCCGCCTAAGACCGCCTCTACCAGTCCTTCCACGCTCGGCGGAGTGCCGGAGATGTCGGTATTCTCGGTCATCTTAAAGTGCCGCAGCACTTCCTTGGCTTTGGCCATGTCGGCCGCCAAGGTGGTGTTGCGATTTTTAAGTTCGTTCATATCGTTGAGCATCTGGTGCATTTCATCGGTGAGGCGGACTACTTCCCTGAAATGCGCATTGCGGTCGGATAGGGCCTTTTCGGCTTCGCTGCGCAAGCCCTCGACCTCTTGCCGGAATTTAGCCGATTCATCTTGAGTGGCCTTTAAGGCCGCCACAGCTTTTCGTTCCGAATCGTCATACTTGTCTATGGACTTCTGAAGATCCTGGATCTTGACATTCATCTGCGAGTTTTCGTTTTCCAGCTTGGTCAGGGCTTGCACCTTGGCGTCGAGTTCCTTGTCTTTTTCCTGTTTGAGCTGATCCAACCGGTCTTTAAGTTCCTGGTTGTCTTTCTTTTCCTTCGCCCATTCGTATTTCAATCCCAAGGGTCTGGTCGCGGTAACCTGTTCCTGCGTAGTTTCGACGGCGTCGCGCCAGTTCCTATGCGTGGCATAGACTGCCAGCACCATAGTCATGAAAATGATGCTTAAAACAAAGATCAATACCGTAAATATTTTTCCGATTAGGTTCATTCCAGACCTTTCCCGCGGCCTATTTTATCAGGCGGCCCGATGGTGCGATTCAGGTGCAAATCCACTTTCCAGGGTGAAATAATCCGCATCTTTTATCTTTTTAGTATAACTTCGCCCAATTTCCCATGTCAATCAGAACCCCCATAAACCGGATAATTTGGGACGTCCGGCATAATATTCAGGCTTAAAAGTCCTATTGAATACTGATACAACTGATACAGTCGAAATTATCCCCCGCTGATAGAGGGCTAGGGTAGCGGTTTATGGTATTGGGGGAGGGGGTAAGATTCAGGGTTCGGGGTTCAGGGTTCAGGACTTGCTCTTCAGCCTTTTTGGCGGAGGCGTTTCCAAAACCCCATGGCGGCAAAAACACAGCAACCGGCAAGGCAGATTCCAGAGGGCCAATCGCCGTAATACAGATACCAGCTTTTACGGTGATCCACGCGGACCTCGGCCAGAAGCACTGCTGTATCGCGCCGCGGTCCTTTTTCCATGATCCGGCCGTCGGCGTCGATCCAGGCGGAAAAGCCGGTGTTCGCGGCGATCAAAAAAGGCTTGCGACATTCCACTGCCCGGAAGACACCGCAGGCCAGGTGCAGGTCCAGTTCGCTGGAGCCCCAAAACCAGCCGTCGTTGGTCAGGTTTACCAGCACGTCCGGTTCTTTCCCTTCGGCCTGGAGGGTGTTGATCTGCCGGCGGATTACATGCGGCAGCACGCTTTCGTAGCAGATATTCGGAGCTATAAGCATATCTCGGCCAACAGCACTGCTGGACGAGCCGGGCACCAATCGAAGATTGGTCGTGGCACCCACAGCACTGGCTGAGCCAGTGGCACCCGCATGGACTTGAAATGCGGCCGGGCGCGCGCCGGGCGTGGTGGCCATGGCAAGCGGCGAAAGGTTATATAGCCACGTCAAGTATTCGGCCAAGGGGATATACTCGCCGAACATGACCAAGTGCATCTTGTCGTAACGCCCCAACACCTTTCCGGATGCCGATATGTGAACTGCCGAATTTAGTCTTTGTATGCCATCGGCTGTATAATGCCATGTGTCCAGTCCGACCAACATGGGCGAACGGAACGTACCGGTTGTGTCTTTAAAAGCTTGTTGTGAATTTTCGGCATTAAGTTGTATTTTATGTTGATATTCCTCAATACTGAGTCCTTCCGCTTTCAATTCCGGATTTTTTGAGCCGGCATCCGCATCATAGGTGATCAGTGGATAGATGAAATATGTCTCCGGCCAAACAATTAAATCCACTTGCCCGTATTTTTTGACTGCCTGGAGCGACAATTCAAAATAATGTTTAAAAAACCCAGCCAACATTTTATCCGGGTCTTCATTACTGTCGAATTGCGAATCGAGCGAGCCTTGGATCAGTGCGATTCTGGCCCCCGGCGTCGTATTATTATGGACGGTTCGCGCATAACCGTAACCCAGCACGGCAGCTAGAACTAACACGGCTGGCAAAAGCGGCCAAATTGCCTTGGGCTTGGTTTCGCAAGGCAGCGCCCGGGCAAGGCACGCCGCCACGAACATTACCACAAAACTCACGCCGTAAGCGCCGGCCAGGTCGCTGATTTGGATCAATCCCACCCAGCGATACTGCGTATGAGCGAGGCTGGCCATGCTCATGCCGGTCAAGAGATGCGCCCGGGCCAGTTCCAGGCCGGTCCAGACTATTGGTGCAGCCAAGATCACAGGCACGCGGAGTTGGTGCACCGCCGTTCGGTTTAGTCCAATAAACACCGGCAGGTAGAAAGCAAAGTAAAACGCGAGCGCCACCCAGCCGAAACCCGTCGCCCAATACGGCAGGCGCAACCAGTGCAGCACGGCCAGCCAGAACGCGAAACCGGCCAGCCAGAGGATAAAATACGGCCGAGGTCCGTCAAGTTTTTCACGGCGGATAAGCAGCACCCACGGAATCGGCGCGATCCATGCCAGCGGCCACATATCCACGGGCGGCAAAGCAGCCCAAAGCAGCGCCGCCCCGAGGAAGGCGTATCGAAAAGTTGAAGTTTTAGTCAAATTATAAAAGTTGAAATGCAGAATAACCTACTTCACGCGGCACGACGCTTTTGTGACGGATGTTCGACACTTCGCAAGTGTTGCGTTTTTGGAAATGCGACCCCGGCCATGATATAATTCCATTCTTTTGGCACTATTGGAACAAGAATTTTATCGATATACCCCATTATAATTCGTTGAGTCTCGGTCCGCCCGAAGGTACCGAGAAAACCGGCCAGTTGATAATTTACACTGGAAAAATCGGAGAGGAAATCACGCATTTCTTCAATGGTGGGATACTGCCAAGAGTGTTCGTGGCGGTTTAGAAGTCGCTTGCGGCAGAACATATGAATCGGCGTGGAGCGGAGGTTTTCGGCAAAGAGCAGTTTTCCATTGGGCTTAAGAGATTTATGAATTTCTCGTATAGCCTGTTGCATATTTTCCAAGCCGTTTTTGGCCCAGATGCCGCCGAGAACGGATTTTAAAGCGATGATATCGAACTGTTCTGTATACGGGATGTCAGTTGCATCGATCGCTTCGTAGCTGATTTTATGCGAAACGCCGTATGATTGATGGAGCTGTCTGACGCTCTTGCCGGGCATATTAATATCGGAACAAACAACGCGATGCCCCTTCGATGCCAGCCAAAGCGACAAGCCGCCGGCGCCGCAGCCGATTTCCAGACAATCGGACGGCTCAATGGGGATATGGCCTTCCCATGCCTTAAAACAAACCGACCAATTTACCGTGTCCCACTCTAATATATCTCTAACTTTGTTCATGACGGCAACCCGATAGGTTGAGTTGGTTGTATTAAGAATGATCACAGGCTTACCAACTGGAAGCTGGTATTTGTCGGCCAAATCCCCAGGGGAAGATCAATTCAATACAAGCGTCAATACTTTACTTTTGCCCAATAGGGGCAGATTGCCTGCTTGTCTGCCCGATTGTTCCCCGAAGAGGGCGGGCATTATATTGACTTATAGATGTGAGGAAAACGTCAATTTTTACCCGTTTTCCCCAGAGGTTGTGAAAAAATGGCAGGTATGATAGCAAGAACAACATTTAGAGCTGAAAGCACTGCTAGCCCGCATTTCTCTCCTGAGTGAGCCACTGCTTGCTTGCAAGCAGGGCACCGAGCGAAGGTTGGTCGCGGCATACTGTGTTGGCATGTACTGGTCTGGTGAGAAATGCGTGCTAGCAGCCCAACCTATTGCATGACAAGGTCGCCATTTTTAATTTTTTCACAACATCTCACGGATTGAGATTTATTGCCCGACCTTCAGAAAGCGTTCCAGGATCGTCGAGCCGCAGTCGGTAAGGAAGCTTTCGGGATGGAACTGCACGCCGAACAGCGGATACTGCTTGTGGCGGATGCCCATTATTTCCCGGGTTCCATCCGGGGCGGCGCTCCAGGCATTGACGATGAATTCGTCCGGGAGAGTGTCGGGCTCGATCACCAGGCTATGATACCGCGTGGCCGTGAATGGGTTGGGCAGATCACGGAGCAGTCCTTGATTGTCGTGGTGGATCTGGTCGGTTTTGCCGTGCATCAACCGGCCGCAGCGGACGATCTTAGCGCCGAAGGCCTGAGCGATCGACTGGTGCCCCAGACACACGCCCAAAAGCGGAAACTTGTGGGCAAACCGCTTCACGCACGGCACAGAAATTCCGGCGTCGTCGGGCGTGCAAGGCCCCGGCGAGATGATCAAATGCGTAGGCCGCTTGGCTTCGATCTCGTCCAAGGTAATCTTATCGTTGCGATAGACCTCTAAAACCAGCGCCGGATCGATCTCTCCCAACCGCTGCACAAGGTTGTATGTAAAAGAATCGTAATTATCGATGAGTAATATCATGGCCGGATGTGAAAGGGGTATATGAGTTTATCACTACCCCATTTTTACCGCATCCGACAAAAAATGCAATGGACCGGAGTTTATTCCTACTCGATCACTAAATCGCGTAGAACCGCTTCCCCGCCGGCCGTGACGCTGATTTTGGCGGATAATTTTCGATTGCGCACGGCATTTTCATAATCGTGCCCTTTACCCTCCTGGACATAAAACGACTCGATGCCATATTGAATTTGCCAACCTTGAATTTTCCCGCGAAGGTATATGCCTTGTTTGGGGCGTTCCGTGGAATACTGCTCGGGACGCCAATGCCTTCCATCGGACTCGGGCGCAAGAGTTACATAAACCGTTTGATCCTGCACATCGCGGAAATCGTAATTATGATAACTTTGCAGCCCGGCGATGCCTGCCGCGGGAATCCGGCTGCATTCATAACCCAGAACCACGTAATCACCGCGGAATATGTCTCGAGGATCGACGGGAACAACCCGCAGCAAGATTGTATTGCCCGTCAGTATAGGCGCAAGCCGCATGGCGATCATGCCCACAAGCACGATAAGCTGCAAAATTATTCCCCCGATAATTAGCAGTCGCTCATGCCCTTTTATCCAGGATGCCGGCCGGTCAAACCATCCGGGAATAAGAGAAACGGAAGTGCCGGAATCAAACATGGGAAATCTCCTTTCGAGATTGCCAAAGTCGCGCCACGGCATACAGCGCGACCCCGCAGATTGAAAACAGCGCCGCCGCCCCCAACATTCCGCCTACGCCGCTGAACAGATCGAAATATCGAAGTATGGCCCAAAGCAGGAAGTAGGCGACGCCCAAGGCAAAAATATTGGCACGGTCGCCTTTCATGCCTATGCGTATCAACCAAATGGAAAAAGCAACCATCAAAATGTTTACAATAATCACCGGCACTAATATGGGATATGACCATATCAGATGCGAATCGATGTAATAAGGACGATAGGGTATGCCGTGAACATTCATCATCCCATGCCACACGCACAATAATCCCATTGAGACTATGATCGCCAAGGGAACGGCCAAAGAAACTAGTTGGGAAGAAAAAGAAACGGGTGTTCCGCTTTGCCGGACGTGTTTTTTTTGCGCCCAATAGGCTAAACCCAAGGCACAAGTCAATCCCGCAACAATGAAACCTATCCCGGTGTATACATTGTGGTGGACGAGTTCCACATTCCGATAATAATCGCAAAGGTAGTCGGCAAAACTCAAAGGAACCAGGCCCGAGAGCACCATCCCCACACCCAATATGTAATAAGGCGCAGCCATATTATTTCTGGGGCCGTGAATCAGGGCGATCATCAGGAGTATTCCCCCTAAGACCGTCACCCAATACATCGGATCTATATGCAATTGCCAGCAAAACGGGTACAAAGTGATCCACCACGCAGTCACGGAAAGATAAATCGCCAGAGTAAGCGGAGAACCCTTTCGATAAGCCCAAACGATCCCCGGCAATACCATCAGGGGAAGACTATAGGACACCGGCAAAGGGATTCCCCAATGGGAAAACATCCAGTCAATTAAATTTGAAAAGCCCAGCGTTTCACAACCTACCCAAGTTGCCAGCAATCCGGCATACAGACAATGGAACAAAAATGTATCCAAGCAAAGCGCAAAGGGCAGTACGCCCAAGGCCCAGTACCACAAGCCGTCGGGATAATGACTATTAATATTGAATATCTGTGCAATCAGCCAAATCGCCGCCCCGTAGAACAAACAACCCAGAAAGAAAAGCAACTCCGAAATCAACCGGGCTTGGCGCAGGTAGCGCAAGTAAAATGCCGTCCCATAGGCCCCGAGGATGGAGCCAAAGATGATAGCCAGTTTGACCGGCCGGCCAATCGCCTCCCAGTTGTAAGCGATCATTAACAAAACGGCGAGTCCCATCATCGACGTCGCCAGGCTTAACAGCGTAAATCTGGCCAGGGAATGACGTCGCTGGGCGGATTCCCGGACGTTGACGTAAAGATCCCGAATTCTGGCGGCGTGGTCATCGGAGATTATACCGTTGCCCTTCCAGACTTTTATTTCCTCCGACAACCAAGCCCTGTTTTTTTCGGTAATTTCTCGCTGGGTCATGGGAAATTCCTCTTATCAAAAAGGAAGCTGGATAACTGAGTCAAAATATAAGGGCGAAGAATTAGTCAATAATATAACACTTTTCTTTGTAATAATCCGCGAATAAATCGCTAAACATGCGATGTTCATCACTGTA
>JBEKGL010000157.1:0-7753 GCA_050012815.1 Thermoguttaceae bacterium | reverse complement strand
GCTTTTTGGGCATGGACTATTCTCCGCGTGTAAATAATAAACATTATGAAGTCAGAGAGTATATTCAGTATTACACACTTTGTTATTAAAAACCACCACCCATGTCAAAGAGTTTCGCCCCGATAAAGCAAAAATCGGCTAAAAAAACCAGCTAAGCCGTAGGGGTGGGCGATAATACCAAGATACTAAATGAAAAAAGATGTATTTCGGGTTACAATCTCTTTAGAAAAAAACACCCTTAACTCGCCGATTTGCCCTATTTCAGCATTGTTTTCATCCAATCTTCTGATACTCAGCGTTTTTTCGCTGCGATTCTGTAAGATCGGCTGCAACTCCGGGCATCGGCAGCACGGCCGAATCATTACTGCGCCAAGCCCCCTTAATCTTCCCATCGCCTGTTAAACGGTAGCTGATTCCCCTCCAACTAACATGCCGCCCAAACCCTGCGCTCCATACAATTATTCCGTGAATCAGGCTGATTACAGGTTGGAACCAAATATCAAAGCGCTTGGCTTGGCGCAACACCCGATGCAAATGCGGAAAATACAAATCGGCAAGATCCTGGCGCATTTTGCCGCGATAGACCGTCAGCAGATACAAGAGCGACGTTACCGCCGCGGGGATCCAGGCCCAATTTGCACGGCTTAGAAAACCCCATGCCAGCAGGCCCAGATTTCCCAGCCACACCAGATTGTTGAACGTCGTGGACAGCACGGCAAACGCCCACCAATCCCGGGCGTAATAAAAACTTAATTGATATTGCCGGCGCACAAACGAAATCGCCTCGGAAAAGGAACTATCGATAGGCGAGGCGACCACACATGCCGGTTCAAAACGCACTTGCATCTTGGCTTCGCTTAACAATCGGCGGGCAATCAGGTCGTCGCCGATGGTTCCTTTCCAGGCCGAACGAAAACCGATTTTCTCGAACACTTCCCGGCGAACGGCCCACGACCCGCCCCAAAGCAAATAATGACTGTTTCGCCCAAGCAACGACATCACGTTGCAGTTTAAACTATAAAGCAGTTTGTTCGGCGCCGAATTCCTTTCGGGCACAAACCAGCGATACCCGGTCATCGCTCCTATATGCGGCCGGTACAAGCGCGAGATCAACATCCGCAGCCACTCGGGTCTGGGTCTTGCATCGGAATCGACGAAAGCCACATATTCGATCCGCGGCGAGAGTCGGGCCGTGGCCGCCAGCAGATTGTGCACTTTTTGTCCGCTCTCCGTTGCCCGGCCGGCCACGATCAACCGCGCCGACATCCACGGATGCGCGGCCATCGCCCGCCGGATCGCCGTACAGGCCGGATCATCCACGCTTTCCACGATGAACGACACCTCGTAGTCGTCGTAATCCTGCTCCAAAAGCGAGCGGAGATTGTCTTCCAGATCCAGATCGCGCCCTTTACAAGGCGCACACAACAAAACCCGGCCGGTGGGTTGATGGCGATCCCAGCCCCTCATGGAACTTCGCACATAACGCCGGTGTTCCCAGGTCTGCAAGACCAAAAGCAGCGATTGAACAAACGCCACCCCGGCGCCTATCCAATACAATGTCCACCAGAAAGCTTCCATGCCTCGCCCGCCGCACCTTCCATGGCGCAAAATAAAAGGTAGGTCTATTTAGCGGCGACCTCCCAGTCACCACAAAGCGACACAAGATAACCAGCCATCAAAACTAGGTCAAGATCAACAGTCACGGAAACCTGGGCAAAATAAGGAACTTATGCCAACAAACCACTTGCGGTTTCGCGCTGCGCCAATAAACTTGCGGTTTCGCGATACCAAAAGCCTTTCAGGGGCGATATCTCTTCCCCTCACTTCCTATGCCCCGTGCTGCTTCATTATGCCGTCAATGAACTATCGAGCCTAATCCAAATCATAGTTATATCTCTTGGCAAATGCATTGCGATTCGGCCAGACTTCGAGAAGGATTTCATTCTTCATACAGACTTAGATTAGCTTTTTGTTTTCGTGTTCATTGATACGACCACGGACGTTTCCTTGATTCAATTGTACTATTTTGAATTTTCTTTCATCTAAGGTCTTGGCTCCAATAAGAGTGAGGTACTCTTCGACTACTTGTTCGTCGATTATGATTAAGCCTGAACCGGCCCAATGTCTATCTTCTTGACTCTTCTTTACTCCGGATATCCAGTACTCATCCCCTGTTTCAATATTCCTATAGTTTCCCTGAATACCCTGACCACCTATTGGTTGGAAAGCTTGGTCATTGAAATAGATTGTCCGCCCACTTTTAGAGTGAGAACCCCTCCCAATCCAGGCGGGACCATTGTCACTGAATCCAGATTTCAACTCTACATGAAGAAGTTCGTATTTCATAACTTTTTTCTGTCAATGATGGGAGTATGCTTTGCATCTGTACAAAACGATTCGATACTTTTTCACGTGGATACAGAGCATCCACCCTATAGATAAGTGTACCTATCCCAAGAATGGGCGCAAACCATCAGCGCCCAAGAAAGAACATTCACTCGGCGTAAGAAGAAGATTAACCCTTACGGTGTCGAATCCTGGCCCGATTGCGGCGTTTCTTACGGCCAAGTTTCCGGCGGCCTTTTCCTGACTTTTTTACTCCCACAAAATGCTCCGTAAAGGTTTTATATAGAGGTCTTTACCCCCGTTTGACCGACACAATTCGATGCAACCATTTAAGCTGCAACTACTTGCGCCGGAAATAAAAATTCATCTAATAACTTAATATAACAAGATCGCCACCCATCTTACAAGAGGGGACAAAAGACAAAAATATCTGTCTTAATCCTATAACCCTTATCACTTTTCTCCGTGGACACCGTTTCCTCTCGTTCCCACGCAGAGCATGGGAACCAGAAAATAATCACTTTTCTCCGTGGACACCGTTTCTCCGTGGTGAACTTCTTTTGATTTATGGGATTACATCGCACTTCTGAGCGGTCGCATCGCCGGGCTGTTGGCCGCGCAGGTCTCCAGCATTTTTAGCCACGTCCGCGGCGAGCCGGGCGTAAGCCGGCCCAGCAGACGCGGCGTCTCGGTCTTGCTGATCGCCGTGTGACTGGCTGGTATTTGATCCATGTAAAGCAAGGCCAAAACGCCGATGCAAGCCGGTTCCAACGAACCCGCGGGCAGATGAAGATCGGCGTCGTGGATCAGCGGGGCTTTGATCAGCCGGCCGATCTCGCGCAACAACATTCCGTTTTGCCGGCCGCCGCCGGTAACAATGATTTCATCGAACTCGGCCGCCTCGGGCAAACGCCGTGCCAAGGTATCGGCGATCATTTCGGCGATAAAACACGTGGCCGTGCAAAGCAAATCCCGCACCGACCAGTCGGCCGATACGGCCATCTGCAAGGCTTCGCCTAAAAAACGTTCCGGACGCACGCCATGCGGATGCCAGCGAGGCGGAGGCAGCTCGAAATACGGATCTCGCATCCAATGCTGGATCAATTCCTCGATGCGATGTCCTTGCACGGCAAACCGTCCGCCCGGATCGAAGTGATGTTGCCCGTCGGTCAAGCGCTGGACAAGCATGTCCAAAATCGCCGTGCCCGGCCCCACCTCGAACGACAAAACTTTGGTTTCCGCACGATCGGCCGAAGCCGTGGGCAGATATGTCAGCCTGGTAGTGCGGCCCAAATCCAAAAGCACGCGATTGCGGAGTTGAGAGCGCAACAACATCCATTCGGCCACGGCCGTAACCGGCCCGCCCCGGCCGCCCAGGGCCAGGTCCCGGGCTGGAAAGGCGTCGACCACGTTCATACCGGTCGATTCGGCCAATCGGGCCGCGTCGCAAAGACCAAGATAACCGGCCGATTCGCCGTGCACGGTGTCCCATAAACCCGGATCGTGCACGCCCAGAGCCAATATCCTGTTCGAGCTTAATGCCATCGCTGCCGCCAACTGATTGACTAGTCCGGCTTGAAGGTCGGCCAATTGTGCGCGGCAGGCGGCTATCATCCCCACGGAAACCTTGCCCGGCCCCAATCCCGAAAGATCGTTGAACAACGCCGTGGTTTGCCTGGGAACCTCGGCCGTCGCGGCGCGGACCACTTCCACCAGCAAGTTCCGCCCGCTGCCCCCCGCGCCTACCAAGGCAGCCGATACCCGCGTGCACCGCGACGATACCAGCACCCCGACCGTCCATCGACGGCCTTCTACACCTTGACGCATGTCCGGCCGAAAAAGCTTGGGCATAAATTTAGCAATTCGGGTGCCACTGGCGTTTCGCCAGTGGCACATTATTGAGGGGCTAAATGGGACAGTCCCATTTTCGTTGACACGAGAATTGGGACAGTCCCCATTATTTCAAGGGCAAGGTGCCCGTGCCACACTTTACGAGTAATTGGCGCTAATTACGCCACCATGCGGGCTTCTTCGATTACTTCGCCGGTAATTCCGGCCACGAATTCCTCGAATATCCGCAAATCCAGGGCCGAGGCGGAATCGTTCTCCGGATGGAATTGCGTACCAAAGGCGAACCAGTCGTCCCGCGTGCTTTCGATGGCCTCGACCACTCCGTCCGGACAACGGGCGGTAACGGCAAACCCCGGCGCCACCTCGTCGATGGCCATGTGGTGCATGCTGTTTACGCGGATTTCCCCTTCGCCATACACCCGCTCCATCAAGGAACCTTTTTCGACCACCAGGGCATGGCGATGATTCGGATCCATGGGATCCAAATGCGGCAAGGCCCGGGGCAAATCTTCGGTTATGTGATAAAACAGATTCCCGCCTTGCGATACGTTCAATAATTGCAGGCCGCAGCCGATGCCCATTACCGGCATTCTTCGCTCGGCAACGAGCTGCATCAGCAAACGGTCGAAATTTTCCCGCCGTGAATCCAAGAGCCGCATCGACGGATGGATCATGAATCCGTCGTGTCGCGGATCCAGATCGGCGCCGCTGCAAAGAACCACGCCCTCCAAATGTTCCAATATGCGATTTATGTCGTCTTCATCAACCAAGGGCGGAATAATTACAGGTATGGCCCCGGCCTTAATCAGGCAGTTGTAATAGCCGGCGGCAAGATAAGAAAATGCAGGCGCGTCTTTCCTAGAACTGCGATAGTCTGCATTCAGGCCTATCAACGGTTTATTTGCCATTGTACACTCCCTTCTGGACACTTCCTGTGCCCAAATAGTGCGGAAGCCGGGAAAGGCGGCGGAAAAGAATCTCCACGAATTACGGCTTGGCCGAGTGTACAGTAGAGGGAAGGATTTTCAGCGCGCTTAAGTCTAACGCGGGGAAAACTAGGCTTAATGCCTAGGAAGCAGGCCAAAACGTCAATCCCTGACGCCAGGTCCGCCGACCTTACCCGCCGGTCTGTAATGCCCGGCCCTGGGCACGTTACCGGGGTGATGTCCTTATCCAGTGGCCTCGAACTCCTCTAGCTTCGACGTGTCACCGTCGATTGAAGTGCAAGTCTCGGCAGAGTTTACGTAACCGTTAAAATCATCACAAGCGCCCCAGCCATTTTGTGGCGATTACACACTTTCCCCACAAGGGGTTGTATTGACAGCACTGCTATCATTGTGGTATTCCACAATTAGCTCTAAGGAAACCGCTTGCGGCTTCGCGCTGTCAATCCCTCACTGTCCACTTACATCCGCAATATGCAATATGCAATTTGCAGTTTACAATTTGCTGTTTGTTTGCGTGTTTGAATTTAAACTGTGCCATAGGATTCCAATGTTATATCAAAACGTCTGCCTGGAAGCCATTTCCTACATATTGCCCGATGAAATCGTGACCTCCGACGAAATCGAGGCCCGATTAGAACCGCTCTACTTGCGTTTAAAGCTGCCCCAGGGCCGTTTGGAATTGATGACCGGCATTAAGGAGCGGCGATTTTGGCCCCAGGGCATGTTGCCCGGCGAAAAAAGCGTCGAGTCGGCCGAAAAAGCGATTAAAGCCTCAGGCATCGATCGCCGTCAAGTCGGCGCTCTTATCCACGGCTCGGTGTGCCGCGATTTTCTCGAACCGGCCACGGCCTGCGGAGTGCATCATCGCCTGGGCCTGCCCGAGCGGTGCGCGGTCTACGACGTTTCCAATGCCTGCCTGGGCTTGATGAACGGCATGGTGCAAGCGGCCAACATGATCGAACTCGGACAGATTCGCGCAGGCGTTGTGGTCGGCACGGAAAGCGGCCGGGCGCTGGTAGAAAACACCATCCGCGAACTAAATTCCAACCCCTCGCTTACGCGCAACGATATCAAACTCTCCATCGCCTCGCTTACCATCGGCTCAGGCAGCGCGGCCGTGGTCCTGTGCCATCGCGATTTGAGCCGGACTGGCAACCGGTTGCTAGGCGGAGTGATGCGCGCGAATACCGATCAATGCCGACTTTGCCAAAGCGGGCGCGACGAATCGGCCGACGCCCAAATGCAGTCGCTAATGCAAACCGAATCCGAAACGCTGATGCGCGAAGGAATCGCGGTTGGAAAACTGGCCTTCGACGATTTCCTAGCCGAGAGGGGCTGGCAACGCGGCGACATCGACAAGACCTTTTGCCATCAGGTCGGCAAGGCACATCAAAAACTGATGTTCGAATCACTGGGACTCGATCCGAAAATCGACTACACCACGCTGGAATATCTAGGAAACACCGGCTCGGTCGCCGCGCCCATGACCGCCGCCATCGGCATCGAAAACAGCCGCCTGCAAAAAGGCGACAAAGTGGCTTTAATGGGCATCGGCTCGGGTATAAATGTGATCGTTTTAGGCTTGGAATGGCAGAGAAACAATTAAGCCGTCTCTGGTTGACAAATTGACCGAGCAATTCAATAATAGAATGGATAATTAGGAGTCACACTATGGTCTTTTTCATACCCCCTGATCTCGATGCCTTTGTTCATCAAGCTGTTGCAACCGGAGCCTATGCCACCGAAGAGGATGTAATCGTTGCCGCTCTGCGGCTTATGCGGGAGAGAGAGCGGAATTTGGAAGAACTTCGCGCTGAACTTTTACCTTCCTTGGAAGAATTAAAACGCGGCGAGGGAAAGCCCTTGGATATCGAATCAATAATCGCAAGAGGTCACGAACGACTTGCCGCCCAAAAACACAATAAATAATGTCCCATATTCTACGTTCTTCGAGGGCTGAAAGTGATTTGGATGAAATATGGGATTATATTGCTCGGGACAATCCCGATGCCGCTTCAAAACTGCTCCGCACTCTGGGCGCCAAATTTGAAATGCTCGCAAAAAGTCCCTTTATGGGACAGGATCGGGCGAAGTTAGCGCCGAATCTGAGAAGTTTTTCGGTAGGCAATTACGTAATCTATTATTGCCCATCCGCAAATGGCATCGAAGTGGTGCGAGTTTTACACGGCGCTCGCGATGTACAAAGCATTTTATTCGGCCGGGTTTAACCTTCAGCTAAATTGTTACTTTCCATCAAGGCCGCATACTGCGTTCAATTATTTCCCGGTCGAAATAGTTTATCGCCATGCCGGCGTCGACCACGATGCGCTGGGCGTTGATACCGCCGGATCGGGGGCTTAAAAGAAAGGCCGCGACGTTGGCGACCTCTTCGGTTTGCACGGCCTTTTTGCGGGGAATGATCTGCTCGGCGTAAAGATATGCGTCCACGTAACCGGGTATGCCCGCGGATGCCGAGGTCTTCAGCAGTCCCGGGGCCACGGCGTTAAAGCGAATCCTGGAAAACCGGCTGAACGACTTGGCCAAAAACGCCAGCGACGAATCCAAGGCCGCCTTGATCGGGGCCATGTATCCGTAGTTTTCGCTGGCCA
>JBEKGL010000156.1:0-14304 GCA_050012815.1 Thermoguttaceae bacterium | reverse complement strand
TTTTATTTCTCTTTTACGGCGGCGATGATGTTTTCGACGGTAAAGCCGAAATGTTTCATTATCACGCCGACGGGCGCGGAAACGCCGAAGCCCGACATGCCGATGAATTTTCCATTATCTCCGATGTATTTTTCCCAACCTTGTACCACTCCGGCTTCGACGGCCACGCGCCGTGTTACAGCGGGCGGAAGGACCGAGTCGCGATACTCCTTCGGCTGCTCATCGAACAATTCCCAACTCGGCAGACTGACCACGCGGGCTTGGATGCCCTCGGCGACGAGCTTTTCATAAGCCCCGACGCACAGCGACACTTCGCTGCCCGTGCCGATCAGTATCACCTCGGGCTTGCCGCTTGGGGCGTCGGCCAGAATGTATCCGCCGCGTTTAAGACCGGCGGCCGCGGCGTATTTGGTCCGATCGAGAGTGGGCAAATTCTGCCGTGTCAGCACAAGGGCCGTAGGCCGATCCTTTTGTTGCATGACGACCTTGTAGGCCTCAACCACTTCGTTGGCGTCGCACGGGCGGATCACCAGCAGATTCGGCATCAGCCGAAGCGAGGCAAGCTGTTCGACCGGCTCGTGCGTCGGGCCGTCTTCGCCCACGCCGATGGAGTCGTGGGTGAAAACATAAAACACGGGCAGTTTCATGATCGCGGCCAAACGAATCGGCGGACGCATGTAATCGGCGAATACGAAAAAGGTCGCCCCGAAGGACTTCAAACCGCACAACGTCAATCCGTTGAGGATCGATCCCATGACGTGTTCGCGGATGCCGAAATGGAAATTGCGCCCGGCGTAGTTATCGGCGGAAAAATCGCCGGCGCCGTCGAAGGTCAAGAGCGTGTTGGTCGAGGGGGCCAAGTCGGCCGACCCGCCCAAAAGCCAAGGCACTCGCTTGGCGACCTGGTTAAGGACTTTGCCCGAGGAAACCCGGGAGGCAAGCCCCTTGGCATCAGTTGGAAACGGTTGCACCTCCGCATCCCAATCCTTGGGCAGTTCGCCTGAGGCGATCAATTGCAGGTCGGCTGCCTGTTGGGGATACTTTTCTTGATATTTGGCGAATAAAGACATCCATTTTTGATGGAGGTTTTCGCCCCGGGCGCCGATGCCGGCGCGGAAATGTTCGAGCACTTCCGGAGGAACAAGAAATGTTTCGTTTTCCGGCCAGCCGTAAGCCGCCTTGGTTAGGCGGACCTCGTCTTCGCCCAGCGGGGCGCCGTGCGCGCCGTGGGTATTGGCCTTGTTGGGCGATCCGAAGGCGATCACGCTGCGGACGATGATCAACGTGGGACGGTCTTGGGTTTCGTGGAAGATTTTGATTGCTTTTCGTAGGCTGTCCAGATCGTTGACGTCATCGACCTTGACGACGTTCCAACCGTAGCCCTTGAAACGCTGGGCAACGTCTTCGCTGAAAGCCAACGAGGTATTGCCTTCGATGGTGATTTTGTTGTCGTCGTAGATCCAGCACAGATTTGAAAGCCGCAGATGCCCGGCGATCGACGCGGCCTCGCCACCGACGCCTTCCATCAGGTCGCCGTCGGAGCAAAGGGCGTACACGTTGAAGTTGAACAATTCGAAGCCGGGCTTGTTGTATCGCGCGGCCAGCCAGCGCGAAGCAATGGCCATGCCCACGCCGTTGGCAATGCCTTGACCCAACGGTCCGGTGGTGGTTTCCACGCCTGAAGTGTGGCCGTATTCCGGATGTCCGGGACAGCGGCTGTTCAATTGCCGGAACTGCTTGATTGCATCCAAGGGCACGGCAAGTTCCGGCGAAGGCCGGCGGTTTGAATCCAACTGCTTAACGCCGGCCAGATGCAAAACCGAATATAAAAGCATCGATGCGTGGCCGCAGGAAAGTATAAAGCGATCGCGGTTGGGCCAGGCGGGCTGATCCGGGTTATAACGCATAACCTCGTTGTAGAGCAGGTATGCGACGGGCGCCAGAGCCATGGGCGTTCCCGGATGGCCACTTTTGGCTGCTTGAACGCCATCCATCGAAAGGGTGCGAATTGTATTAATCGAGATCTGCTCAATTTTGTCTGATTTGTTTGGCATAAATATCTAATTCCAGGTACAATTAAATAAGAAATGGATGTTGTCTTTTTCATTCAAAGTTGACAAACACAAAAGTTTTATCAGTTTAGGAAAGGTGTATAGGTTCGTCAACGAGATCAAATTTTCGGAAGAGCAATAGACAACGAGATTAAGTATGATAAGTTTAAGAAGCAGGGGTTATTACCCCGATTTGAATAGAGAATCTATGGCATATCTAGTATTTTTTTAAAACGAGGGTATACTCAGCTTATTAAGAAAAGAAATCTGACGATAACATCGCTGATTTTTTTATTTATGCGACTCTCCTTGGTCTTAAAGGGATTCCCTGCCCCATCCCTTCAGGGGGGGTCGCACCTTTTTTAATTGAGCTATATTTTGGTATTATGGAAACAAATACCAATCACTGGGGCGAATTCTTTTCACACTGGCCGGCCGACCTGCCGCGACGTGGAATAATAGTGACTTCTTTTAACGAGCAAATATCGTTTTCCAGTTTTTGGACCAGCGGAAATCTTCTGTTGTTGGAGCGGCAGACGCCCGATTCCCAAGGTGCTCGGTCTGTTGTAGTGCCTTATAATCAGATTCTGGCCTTAAAGATCGTTGACATTGTAAAACCAAAGAATTTTAAGGCGTTGGGTTTTGAAGGGGTATTCTCAAAGCCTTAGATTTCGATCAAAGGCAAAGGCCCGTCTTTCGTGTTTTAGAGTCAGGGTATTGTAAGACGGCTTATAAGCACTTCTTTTTAGGCAAATACGAGAATTAACCCGTCGTTGTGGTTATGGTTTTCTATCCGGGGGGCTTGCCACCTGACCTTTTCCAAGCTAAGTTTAATCAGATAAGTCTAGTATGATAAATGTGGATTATCGGGCCTGTATAAGAAACTTTTCAGGAAAGGACTACAGATGATGAAGACAATTATTGTTGCTCTGGGAATTATGCTGCTTATTGGCTCCACATCGTTTGCCGGTTGGTATGTGTCGCCGACCGTGGTCCAGGCGTACTACCCTGGAGTCCCGGTATACGCATATCCTGCTCCTGTCGTGATGGCTCCAGCGCCGTACGTATCGTACATGCCGGTGGCCGCTCCCGCGCCTTGCGCATATAGCGCATATAGCGTTCCGGTTTATGCGCCGGCTCCGGTAGTGGTTGGACCGGCGGCGGTAATCCGTACCAGGGTTTTTTACCCCGGACAACCGGTACGCAACGTGTTAAGAGCAGTGGTGCCATAAACGGTGGTACGGATCTGAAGGCCGGAAGCTGGTACGAGTCTATTAGTGTTTAAAAAATCCGGTTTAAGGGATTCTTTTTCCGGTTTAAATGGACAATATGTAAGTCCGTGCCCGAAAATTTCATCAATCTTCGCCAACTTCTGGAGTATTAATAGGGGGGGATAGAACCAGTAAATAATTACGAGATTTTCTTCTTCCGGGTATTGACAACGGTAACTGAAATACTATATTGAGGTTACTTCTCAGGTATACATCTTGGTCAAGAAAAAAGGACGGGTAAGTTACTTCTTAAGTTCAAAACTTTTCTAAATATCTTGAGGTAGCGAAGTTTCTGTTGAGTATATCCTGGCGGATCGGGTTCCAGAGTATTCAACTATTTGTTTTGGTGGGCCTCGCTGTCGCCAAGTTTCTAAAAGTTCCTTCACACGGTGTTGTGAAGATTTTTTCCCGCGGCAGCATTGCCTGCTTGTATTTGGAAGTATTCTCGGTACAGGCGCAATTCGCCGCTTCCGCGATTAGATTGGCGCTTTATCCGAGACGAGTAAATATTGGTCCGTTTTTTTGACGCTTCGGTCGCTGGAGTCAGTATTGGGCAGGAAGCTGGCCGGCGACCGAAGCGTTGGTATTTAGCAGAGTCGAGCCGAATCAGGGCGGACCGAATCCCAGACCGCCGAAGCCCGGACCGTCATCCCATCGGGCCTGCGAAACCGAAGGCGGATTGCGAAGCTCGCCTATTGCGGTGCTCGTAAGCGGCAGGAAACATAGGGCAACGATAATCGTGCCGATTGCCGCGGCCGCCGGACGGGCATATTTATTTGGAATGGGAAGATAATCCATCAACACCAGCACAAATCCCACTAGCGCAATCACCCCGAGCAGCAGCAAGCTCACGTCGGGGTTAAGCGGATGACGGTTATGTTGGACCTTGGCCGTATTTCGATTGAGCGAGCCGTACTCGTTTGCAAACACCTTCTCGAATTTGGAGGATTTGCCTTGAGAAGCGGATTGGCCCGGTCCGCCGCCTCCGCCGGGGCCGCCACCTCCGCCGGGGCCCATGCCGCCGCCGGAAAGCGTCACGCTGAAATCGCACTCCGAGGCGTTTGTCCTTCTGTTTTCGGAGCGAACGTCGCGAAGAATGCCGCTGGAGGTCCATCTGCCGGTAACGCCGACAATCAACGATCCACCCGTCCCATCGTCAATATTGATCACGTCGCCCAAAAGAACATTTTTTTGGACGGCGTCAAAAAACTCATCGGCGCCGGCGCGGCTAAGCATGTTATCCATTCCGCCGGGCATACCCGGTCCGCCTCCTCCTCCGCCCAGTCCGCCTCCGCCCCGCCTCATTTGCGCTTGCCCCTCCCTCATATCCTGTCTTGATCCCGTATTTCGCGTGGAGCCGGAATTACGTCTTGACGCCATATCGCGCGTGGAATCGGACCCGCGTCTGGAGGCTTGATTGCCTTGCGGTCCCATATCTTGTCCGGGTCCCATGTCCCAAGGAAATCCCATCATATCCATTCCTGGATCCATGTCTTGTCCCGGACCGCCAAATCCGCCGCCCGGGCCAAAGCCGCCGCCCGGTCCGCCAAAGCCGCCGCCCGGTCCGCCAAATCCGCCGCCTGGACCACCGCCGCCTGGACCACCGCCGCCTGGACCACCGCCGCCTGGACCAAAGCCCATTCCTCCACTAGATCCTGCGCCTGAATATACATCGAACAGCTTTGGCAACGCGGCCGTCTGCACCGAGACTCGGCAATTAGCCACCGCCGTTTTCAGTTGTGTCCACAATTTTGTCCGCGAGGATTTTTCCGCTTGTGGACTGCCCGGCGGTCCGCCGCCCGGCCCACCGGGTCCACCGGGTCCACCCGGTCCGCCGCCGGGTCCGCCGCCCATTATCGGCAAATTGATGGCGGGGTAAGTAATAAGCGCGGTTGCCGCGATGGCGAATGCTAAGACCTGCACGCCTGCGCCTAGCCAGCGCCGGCGTTCAAGCCAGCGAACAGTTTCACCCAGTCCGTAGCCTGCCAGACAGGCAAGCGGCCAATGGATATTTAACGAAAGGAACCTGCCGCCGAAGCCCATGGGAAACACCACGGCGAAGCCCAGTAGTGCGCCGATCAACGCCAACGGCGGGCCGCGGCGCACGATCAGCCAAACCACGGCGATCAGGGCCAAGGGGGCCATGAGCAGGCCGAGATTCGCGCCTTCGCTAAACGTGCCCAGAGATACTTCACTGCCCGTGCGGTTGTTGGGCAAAAGTGCCCGGTTGGCCCAAATATGGGCGAGCCACGGGCCGTAAAGGACCACCGGCAACGAAGCCGCAAGCAAACCGGCGACGATCTTTTTCCGCCTCAGCAAGGCATTGATGACCAGTGCGGGCGGGAGAAAAAGTCCCATCGGGTGCATTGTTATCGCAATGAAATTCAAAACCGCGCAGGCCAGAAAATGTTCGGTTTCCAGCGCCAGCAAGGCAAGCGGGGCGAGGATCATTACGCCCGCCACCGCATTGAAGGCCGCTTGAGTGTAGAAAAACGAATACGGTCCGCAGAGCAGCGCCAGGGCGAATAGCGCGGAACGCTCGCCGATGATCCGCCGCAGCCAGATCCAGGTGGTCAGCAGGCAGCCGACGTAGCAGCACGCGCTTATCAGCGTGATAAACATCCGCGGCGAAACGCCGACGAGCGAGAAAAAGTATCCGATGACGTGCAGCGAGGGCGGATAAATATGGACGCGTCCGCCGGGCGCCATTTCCCAGAAGGCCCGCGTGGTGATCCCGCCCGCCTGCGAAAATCCCTGGATCACTCCCATGTGATAGTAAGTGTCGATAAATACCGGATACATACTCCAACTCGCCAGGGTGGCGACAACGGCCACGCCGAGCAGTGCAATGCCGCAGAGCGCGTAGTTGCGCGTGGAATCGCCGTTTCCAATTTCACTTGGCGGGTTCATGTGATATCACTCCATTGGATTGTGTAAGGACTTGCGGTTGTTGAGCATCGTGCGGACAGAGCCGCGAGACCGCGAGGAAAAATACGCAATTGACCAGCATCCAGGCAAGGATCAGGCTGGAAAAGGCTATTGATTGTTGGGCGTCGATCCCGCAATGCGCGAAGATGGCGATGAACGCCGCGTCGCGTGTGCCGATGCCGGCGACCGATACGGGCAGAAGCGCGAGCACAGCCGCGACAGTGGCGGTCATGACGAGCCACCACCCGACGCCGCTTACGCGCAGCGCTCCGGCGAAAGAATCGCGAAACAGATACGTTGCCGCGACAGTGATGCCCATGGCGAGCACTGCCGCGACGGCGATAATCGCCCGGCCAGACAGGGCCGGCATGGCAAGCACGCCTCCCAGTCCGAGGGCCAGCAAGACCACGCCGTCGAAGACCCGGTCCAGCAACGAGGCGGCCACGCCGTCGCCAAGAGGAAGGCCGCGCGAAACCAGCAGGGGCGCTTTAGCCAGGTCGCCCACTTTTCCGGGCGTCACCGCTCCGGCAAGCATCCCGGCCGCATATACACCCGTGCTCTCGCCGAACGAACACGTAAAACCCACTGCCTTGAGCATCCACTGCCAGCGCAGCCCTTTTACGGCGATGGATGGAATCGAGAGCAAGCAGGCGGTCAGGAACCAGAAAAAGTCGGCCCCGCTTACAGCCGACCAGCATTTCTCAGGCCCTATGCGCCAGAGCATGACCGCCAACAGCAGCGGCCCGAGCAGGCGCCACCACCGCGTGGAAGAGCGCCGCTTGTGCGGGGACTCGTTGTTTTGGCTTTTATATTTTTTCGCGGCGGCGTTCTTCCAAAGCATTCTTGCGCCGACGTACGCGCCGCCAATCAGTCCGAAAGGGATCCGGTCCGCGATCCACCGCGCCGGGCGCGTCCGCAACAGGCGGAAATGCGCGGAAACCAGGACTTCAGCCAGTCGCCGGCCGATAGGCGGATTCGCCCCGGACAGATCGTATTGCGGCGCGGGCCGTCCGTGCCGCTGGAGGTTTTGTATACGCAGCAAAGCGCCCGTCTTTTTCAGGTCCAGACCGTGCGCGTGCATGGCCAGGGCTTCGTCCAACTCGATATCTTCCACATCAATATCAATAACTTCGCGGGCGATAAGGTCCGCAACGGTCGATTCGCCCAGAGCGGTCCGGGAGACAATCAAGGACGAGCCGCGGCTGGTCCCATCTCCCGCGTTCCAGGCGTCGGCCACGGAGATATCCGCGCCTTCCGCGGCCAGGTCGGCGCATAATAAACACCTTTCGACCGCATAAAACGATATCAGGTGATTGAATTCAAACTTGGGTCTTGCGAACCAGCGGCTGTTTTTAAGGATGCAGTACACGTTCCCGGGCCAAAGCCCCTCGCGGTAGCGAATCTCGGCGACCTTCGACAAATCGCGTACGCCGTGGCGGCGAAGGAAACTTCGAGTGGCCCCAAAATACAGTTGATTTCCACAGTACAGGCCGATGATGAGCGCGACGTTCTTCATTACGCGGCGGCCCTGACGCTCCAACGCCCTTAGCGCGTGAATCTGGCACGGCAAGGCCACGATCGCAAGCCGATCGGCGTCGTGATCGATCTCCTTAAGGGCGACATTCGTCGGAGTCACGCAGTATTTGCTTTGCGCCGCGTGCACGATTTCTTCCCGTGTACGGGCGATACGGGGCCAAGGCCGCCACGGCGCATGGGGATGCGAGTCGAGGACGATCGCGCCCGTGATTTCGCCGCGCCTGAGCAAGTCGCAGAGCATGGCGGTCACCACTCCGCCGCTTGCGCCGGCGCTGCGCACGGCTGGGTTGCGGGCGTGGGCCGCGCGAATGCGGCGGATGGGACCGAGTTCCTCGCTTTGGATGGGCGCGTAGCCGGCCGCGGACCGCACTTTTGCGAACGATACCCGCTTGCCCGGACATGCGGCGGTGCACAATCCGCAGCGAATACAGGCTTCCGGCCGAACCGCGGCGGGCAGGCAGGCTTCGTCGATTTCCCGAAACTCGAATACGCCCGACGGGCAGGCGCCGGCGCAGGTTCCGCAACGGGTGCAGAGATTCGTTTCCACCACGTCGCGAATAATTTCCTGCCAGGGGCCCGCGCCCAGCGGACGCTGGCACACGAAAAACTGCCGGATGCCCAGTTCGCTTAGCGGAGTCTTGGCGGCGATGCGTTCCACTAGCGGCTCCAAGCGCCTGAGCAAGCGCGGCCCCACCGGAATAAAAAGCGTGCTCTCGTGGAGTTTGAGTTCCAAACCCGCGGCGTGGAGCAGGCTTTTAACCTCGCGGGTCGAGAGGAAGCGGTGGGGCCCTTCCCCATGATTGGGCAGAAACAGTTCATAAATCCTAAGCGGCAGTTCGGCCGCGGCGGGCGGACAACTCAGCACCAGGCGACCGCCCGGCTTGAGCACGCGGGCAAGCTCCATTAAAAATCCCAGCGGATCGGGCGCGTGCTCGAGGGTCTCCAAGGAAAGGATGAAGTCGAACTGACAATCGGAAAAAGGCAGTGAAAATAGATCGGTTTCGATAAAAGTCTCGTTAGGATAGCGCTCGCGGGCCTTGGCGATCAAGCGCGGGGAGACTTCGGCATTGACCAGTTCCAGGCCCGGGGCGAGGCGTCTGAAGTAATCCACGGCTTCGCCGTTACGGCTCCAAATATTGAGCGCCCGCATGTTTTCGGCCGGCTGAAAGTGGGCAAAAGCCCGTTGGAACCTCTGGAAGTGCGCTTCCTTAAGGGACCGACCCTCGTGGGCGTACTTGTCGGCAACCGAGTCCCAGAAGGATCGGACGTCCCCGACCGTGAACCGATTGGGTTTGTACCGCCGGCCCATGACGAAGGTTTCGCTCATTCGTGTTTCTCCCGGCGAAGCGCGGCTACCTGGTCCATCACCAGCCCCATGAGGAAGACCATGATGCTGGAGACGGACATGATGACCGAGGTCTGCGGCACGTTCCGCCCGGCGGCGACATTGGCGATCAGGAACCCCAGGGCCACGAGCATGAACGCCGCGCTGATGGGCAGGAAGACTTTCAAAGGCTCGAAAAGCGTGGTCAAACGGAGCATCAGGAACAGCGTTTGCAGGCCGTGGCGAGTTTGCGACACCGAACTCGCGCCGATTCGCTTCTTGACCGTGATGGGCAGCCACTTCACCGGCCGGCCGCTTTTAAGCATGGCAAAGGTGCTGGTGGTGGAGAAAGAAAAACCCGTGGGCATAAGGTGCAGGTAACGCAGGATCACGCCGCGTTTAAAGGCGCGGAAGCCGGAATTCACGTCGGGGATTTTTACACCCGCAAGAAAGTTTGCAAATGTCGAAAGGATGAACTTGCCCGGCCGCCGGATAGGCGGCTCGTAAGAATCGTGCGATCGCGTTCCCACCACCATGTCGTACATGCCGATCTCATCGACGAGGCGTTTTACATCATCGGGATCGTGCTGCCCGTCGCCGTCGAAGCAGACGACTATGTCGCCTTTGGCCAGCCGGCACCCGGTCCTCAGGCTTGCGCCGTATCCCTTGTTCCAATCGTGTCGGATAACCCGGGCCCCGGCCAAGGCGGCAAGTTCGCCCGTATTGTCCGTCGAGCCGTCGTCGACTACAAGAATTTCATAGTCCGGATATTGCGAGACTAGTTCTCCAACAACCCGGCCGATGGCCTCCGCCTCGTTCAATGCGGGAACGATCACCGTGGCCACGCACAAGGTATTCCGCTCTTCAGCCTGCCCGGGACCCGGAGCGATGGTGGGGGAGGGACGCTCATGGGTCCCGAGCCAATGGCTGATCACACTCATGAATTCTCCTTTGCCACTGTTTTTCATGCGTTATACAAACGCTTGGTTGCCGTGACCTTGGCCGATGCAAGGGCAACCAAAGTAATAAACGAGAATAAACCTGGCTTTTCTACAGAGAGGTTGTGAGTTAATCGCTTCTGCGTCACCGTGACCACAATATGTAGGGTGCGTGGACCATACCCCCCCTACAGATTGTGGTGCGCTTCACTCACCCTACAAAATCTTTTGATAATCACTGGACTTTTGCACACTTCAGAATCGAGGCCCCCTCTACATCCGAGAGATGGGGGTATTTTGCAGAATCCCAAATGGCAGTCAAAAAGCCATATTGGGGAAATTGGATTAGATCGGCTAAATAGGGTAAAAATTCCGGACGCCGGAACATTTTTTTAAGAGCCTTGAACATACTTTTTAGCTAAACGGAATACCGATGATAACCTATACAAGTTAGAGGGGCTTTTCGTGCGACGGCAGAAAGCCTGTGGGTCGCACATCGTAAGTCCTTAAACTTCAAAAGGAGAAAAGTCATGTCCGGGGTAAGTAGCGTTAGCAGATCCAGTTCAGACGCATATTATTATCAATTGCTGTTGCAACTCTCTAATGAGTTAAACAGCCAATCGGCCAGTTCAACTTCTTCAACTTCAACTAGCGATCAAAGTGTATCATCACTATTGACCGACGCGACGTCCACGACCACCAGTGGTTCGTCCAGTTCCACTTCCACCGACCTGACTAGCTTGGAAGAGCAACTCAAGAAGGCGATTGAGGATGCCCTTTACGCTTTCCTGACATCGAATAGTGCTACTACATCGGATAGTTCCGGCACGTCGAAAACAAACGATTCCGATTCCGACGATTCCAGTTCCACAAGTGCCACAAGTTCCACGAGTTCGAGCACGAGTAATGCCGCGGATTTAATGACGGTCATCAAGAACGCGGTGGACGAGGTGTTAAAAGAAAACGGCATCGATCCCCAGCAGCTTGCACCCCCGCCGCCTCCTCCGCCGTCCGGCACCGTATCCGGAGTCAGTTCCTCGAGCACCGACACCTCCACTAGCACCGATACTTCATCAAGCACAAGCAGTTTGGATAGCACAACCGCTTCGAGCGCCACGAGCAATCAAACCGACCAGATAATAAAATTGATGCAGGAATTACTGGCCGAGCTTCAGAACAGCCAGAGCGGGAACAATTCCGTGTCGGGTTACCTGTTCGATCAACAGAGTTGAAATCATCGGTCATCGGAACCGCGGCCGTTTGACCCGTTGTCCTTGATTGCGCCGCGCCGGAAACGCCCGGGCGACAAGCCGCTCCATCGTTTAAAAGCGCTGCTGAACGCCGCCTCCGTGGCGTAGCCGACCAGGCCGGCGATCTCCTTGATTGAATACCGGCCTTCGGTTAACAAGGCGCGTGCTTTCCGCATTCGACATTCTAAAAGATATCGAATGGGCGATTCCGACACCAAGGCCTTGAATCGCGCGGCGAACACCGATCGCGAAAGGCACACCCGCTCCGCCAAGGAAGCCACGGTCCAGGACAAATCCGGTTGGGTGTGAATCAATCCCAAGACCGGGCCGATGTCCGGGTCCATTAATGCCGCGAACAAGTTGCCGCGCCCGTCAGGCAGCGCAGTTAGAGACGATCGGATGGTTTGAATGAACATGACTTGGGCCAGACGATCGGCGATTGCCCGCCTGCCGGGCAGACTCTTGTCGGACTCGTTTATTAAAAGCCGCAACGTATCGGCAAGCCAGGGTACGACCTTTCCATTCACGCCCTTGAGATGGATAAACGGGGGAAGCGAAGCAAGCAATCCATTTACCCTGTGTTTGTCGAAAAGGAAAGATCCGCAGACCAGACTTGTCAGGGCGTCTTCCCCGCCAAAAAAATTCCCTGGCCGCATCCGCGTCATATTTTTCCCAAGGAGTTGTTCGATCGGAACCGTCGGACTGTGAGGACCATCTCGCAGACAATGCCCCCGCTGCTGCATCATTACAACCAAATCGCCGGGGCTAAGCATTGTAACGGCTTCGACGCCGTCAATCTCGAACCGGCAGGCGCCTTGCAGTAAGCAGTAGAAACGCGCCGGCCCACCGCCGGACCTTATACCCCAAGGTGCGGCGAAACTTGCTTCCCCGACGTCCCAGCCCCGTAGTTGTACGTCCTGCAACATGCTGCTCAACACATCTGACGACTCAACGGACATGTTTAAGGTCCATTACGGCCGGGAATTATCCCAAGTTGCACTCCATAGGCAACTCACCGGCAATCCCGGCGCCCTTCACCGGGATGCTCCTAGCCGCGCCTATTCACTGGTTCTCGATCTTGCCCGCATTTCTCACCAGACCGGTACGTTCCAAAATAGTGTGCCACTCTGGTGAGAAATACGGGTTAGCGCAAATTCATCCTAAGTAGTAAACGTTAAGCGGTTCCGGATTTCTACAGACCTGTCTTTGCTTTTGCAGGGTTCCATTAAAGAGGGGAGAGATCGTGGCCATAATCGCAAGATGGGGCTTTCACCCCCTCAAATAGATTACAACGGGTGGATTCGCGGATGGTATGGTAGAATAATGGTTGCGATTTCGTATATCTAAGAGGATCTTTCAGTGGTTGATGCAGTTGAAGGGTCTGACGGACTGACGGATCGGCTGAAACGCGGCGACGTCGAAGCCCTTGCGGCGCTTTTTGCCGAGCACCGCGAGCGTCTATGGCGGATGGTCAGCTTCAGAATGGACCGGCGACTGTTGGGACGCATTGATCCGGATGACGTGCTGCAAGAAGGGTATCTTGCCGCGGCTCAGCGCATTGGACATTACGGCAACGATTCATCACTGTCACCATTTATCTGGTTGCGAATGGTCCTCATGCAAACCCTGATTGACATTCACCGCCACCACTTGGGCGCGCAGATGCGCGACGCCGACCGGGAAGTCGGCCTCCACGGACATCGGTATCCGCAAACGACATCCGTATCGCTGGCGGCCCAATTCGCGGGAAAATTCACATCACCCAGCCAGGCGGCGGCCCGCGAGGAAATGCTCTGCCGCCTGGAGCAGGCGGTCGCCGCCATGGATCCGCTGGACCAGGAAGTTTTGGCGCTTAGGCATTTCGAGGAACTCACCAACAGCGAGGTCGCCGAAGTGCTGGGAATTCAGCAAAAGGCGGCCAGCATCCGCTACGTTCGCGCACTCAAGCGGCTAAGGACGGTATTGTCCCAGATGCCCGGTTTCCTGGAGGGCTGCTAAGATGGCTCAAGGCGATCCCCAGCGCGATCCCCTGGAAGTCCTGGCGGCCGAGTTCATTGAGCGGCAGCGCGGCGGGCAATCGCCATCGATCTCCGAGTACGTTGAAAAGCATCCTGAATTGGCGGCGGAGATCGAGGACCTTTTTCCAGCCATCGCCGCCATAGAACAACTAAAGGTTCACAAGGCCCAGGCCAGTGGAGCGCGTGTTTCCCTGGGCGCGCCAAAACTGGAACGTCTTGGCGATTTCCGCATCCTCGGCGAAATCGGCCGCGGGGGAATGGGGATCGTGTACGAAGCCTTTCAAGAGTCGCTCCGCCGCCACGTGGCCGTAAAAGTCTTGCCCAGGCAATCGCTTCTGGATCCCAAGCACTTGCAGCGATTCCAGCGGGAATCGCAGACCGCTGCGCGCCTGCATCACACCAACATCGTGCCGGTGTTCGGCGTCGGCGAGCAGGAAGGTTTTCACTACATCGTCATGCAACTCATTCGCGGGGTGGGACTGGATGCGATTTTTGCCGCGATCCAACAACCCGGCCCCGACGCGACGGCGACACAAGACGGGTTCGACCAAACGCCGCCTCGCTCGAAATACGCAAGCGAAACCGTTCGACTTGCCGAAATGCTCCTTCAAGGACGGTTCTGGCAATCGAGCGAGTCCGGCCCGTCGCAGTTTCGCTCCGCCGAAATCGCCGAGCCGGAGCCGATAATAACGGACGAGGCCGCCGCGTCGAAATCGGCCGACGCGGGCGCGGCAACCGAGACTTTTCAGACTTGCCGAGTCACCCGGGTGGGCCGGAGTCCGGATTCACCCGGCCGCGCCTCCGCCGCCCAGCCGGTTTTTCCCGAGACGCGGCGGTTCGGCCCGGCTTATTGGCGAAGCATCGCCGCAATCGGCTTGCAAGTGGCCGAAGCCCTGCATTACGCCCATGCGCACCATACTCTGCACCGCGACATAAAACCGGCGAACCTGCTTTTGGACTCGCAGGGCGTGGTCTGGATCACCGATTT
>JBEKGL010000155.1:0-7846 GCA_050012815.1 Thermoguttaceae bacterium | reverse complement strand
TGCCGCGTGTTCCAACGGCGGGCCAACTCGTCGATGGCCGACAAACCCGATCCCAGCGACGGAGTGAAGTTGATGAACGAATGGCCCCCGCCCAGCGCCGCTATGGCATACAAAGAACTGGCGCGCAAAGGACATTTTTGCGGATCATCCAGCAGCCCATCCAATTCAGCCCAGTTCTCCGGCAGCGATTCCGCGGCCACGGGCGGCTCGGTCGATGCAAGATTGACCACAACCAGGTGCTCAAGCCCTTTATCCCGTACAAAATCGGCCATGTCCAGCCGCAACCGCTCGATCGTTTCCCTGGGCGTTTCCGGGCCGGGAATATCGGCGTCGGCCAAGGCGGAAATCGTCTGGCCCACGTTAAAAATCGTTCCCGAGCGGATGTGTTGCTCGATCTCCTCGATTTCCGGCCGGCATAGTTCGATAAGTTCCTTGGTGACGATTCGGTTATCAGCGGCCAAACGCAAAACTTCATCGGCCAGTGTAGAGCGGCGAATTTCGTGCCCGGCGACAACGAATTGATCCCAATCCAAAAGTCCGATATGCTGGAATTGAGGCAGTTGGCTGACGAGTCCGGCGGAGCCGGTAAGATTTTTTTTCAAGGCCGCCAATCCCACGATTGCGGTACACGCCACCCCGCCCTTGATCCCAATCAACCAGATGCCGATCTTTGGATTTGCCATGGAACGTTCTTTGTAAGGAATTATTTAGTGAGGCGTCTTGGAAACTAACCCATCCGCCACTATGATTGTCGGTCGCGCAGTACAATACGTCAACTAGGAGAGGGATTGAGGATTTGAGATTTATAATTTGAGATTTGATTCATCCTTCATCCCTCATCCTTAACCATTCCCCGGCCTCTGACCACTGGAGTCCAGCCATGACCCCCAAAATTTCCCGCATTATCCAAGCCTTGGAACCCTCGGCCACCATGGCCATGGCGGCAAAGGCCAAGGAACTGAAGGCCGCCGGCCGGAAGGTTTACGACCTGAGCCTGGGCGAGCCCGATTTCACCACTCCCGAACACATTTGCCAGGCCGCCGTCGGCGCTATGAAGGCCGGTCACACCCATTACACGGTGGCCAGCGGTATTCCCGAATTGAAAAAGGCCGTGGTCGATCAATACAAGTCCGTACACGAATTGGAATACGCTCCCGCCCAAGTGGTGATAGCCAACGGGGCCAAGCACGCCATCCATAACGTCTTTACCGTGCTTTTGGACCCAGGCGACGAAGTGATTATTCCAGCCCCGTATTGGGTCAGTTACGCCGAATTGGTGAAACTCACCGGGGCAGTGCCGGTTATCGTCGATACACCGCAGGACAACAACTTCAAACTCACACCCGAGATGCTTGTTAAGGCCGTTACAAAAAAGACCCGGGTACTGCTGTTGTGCAGTCCGTCGAATCCCACGGGCAGCATGTATTCGGCCGAAGAACTGGGCGCGCTGGCCGACGTCGCCGTGGAAAACAATCTGCTCATCATTTCCGACGAGATTTACGAGAGGCTGATCTACGGCGGTCACAAGTTCGTCAGTTTTGCCACGGTCCGGCCTGGCTTGCAGGAGCGGACGATTCTTATCAACGGCGTAAGCAAGACCTACGCCATGACCGGCTGGCGGATCGGCTGGAGCATTGCGCCCTTGAACGTGTCAAAGGCCATCGCCGATTTGCAGAGCCAGGAGACTTCCAACCCTTGCAGCATAAGCCAATACGCCGCCCTGGCCGCGATCACCGGTCCGCAGGAATGCGTTGCGACGATGTGCGCCGAATTCACCAAGCGCCGCGAGTTTGTCCGCGCTCGGATCGCGAAAATCCCGGGCGTAAGCTGCTCGGAGATCGCTGGGGCGTTTTACGCCTTTATCAACATCAGCAAGCACCTGGGCCGCAAGTACAACGGCGTGCAAATCGACAATTCCAGCCAGTGGTGCCTGGAACTGCTCGCCAAAAAGGGCGTTGCCTCGGTAATGGGCTCCGCCTTCGGCGCCGAAGGCTACGCCCGATTGTCCTTCGCCGCCAGCATGGCGAACCTGGAAGCGGCCCTGGACTTGATTGAAGAATTTGTGAGTTGATTAGTGGATTCTAGTTAGAAGCCGCTGCCGGCAGTGTGGAGTCGAACATGTATTCTCCCGAACCGACTTGACACAACGCGTAAGCCCCGTCCATCCGGAGAAACTTGACGCCGGCGGATTGCGCGGCGGGGCGTCCGCTTTCGCGTACCGAATTGGAATCAGCGGCAGGCACGGCAATTGTGGCCGTGGTGTTGGCGGGAATCGAAACATGCAACGCAAGGCTTTGGCCGTCACGTTGCCACTGGCTGACGATCTTGCCCTGGATCGAATCATAACTGGCTTTGACCCAGGTTATGTCGCCGACAATGGCCGGTTTTATAATGATCTTTTTAAAAGCAGGAACCGTCTCGTCACGTTGAATACCCGCCAGGTCATGATAGAACCACTCGATGATTTGACCCGACATAAAATGGCTTTGCGATGACCAGCCCGTGGTTTCGCCGTCCCATCTTTCCGTGAGGCTTGTGCAACCCTTTTTGATCTGCATGCCGTATCCGGGTTTATCTGTCTGATTATTGATCGTGAAAACAAGATCGGAGCGGCCTGCATCGGCCAAGGTCCGCAAGAGATACCGATAGGCCACTTCGCCCGTGGTGAATGAATTGCCGTGTTTTTTTATGTCTTCCACAATGCCGTTAAAAACAGACGACCGATGCTCCGCATCGACTATATTCATCGCGTAAGGAATGGCATTGGCCGCTTGTGAGCCGGTGGAATACTGACCGGTTTCCGCTTTAAAGAACTTCTGATTAAACGTTGTACGGATCTCATCGGCCAACTTGGCAAACCGAGAAGCGTCGTCGTCTTTGCCGAGGACCTTGGCGATTTTCGACATTACCTCGGCATCATAAAAATAAAAACAGGTGTCTGTATGCTCAACAGGCGTCAATTGTGCGAACCAGGGAGCTTTGGGCCCAATGTCACACCAGTCCCCAAGCCCGCCACTAATAATATTATCACGCGCCTTGTTTTCGAGATAACCTAAATACCGTTTCATCGGTTCGTAATATTGATTCAAAACCTGCTTGTCTCCGTAAAATTCATATTGTTGCCAGGCGACCAAGATAAGGGCGCTTCCCCATTCCGGCGAATCACGGAAAGCGCCGCCGAGGAGCGTATATTCGGGAATCCAATCGGGGACCAGCCCGTCCACCGTTTGGTCATCCGACATGTCGCGCATGATTTTGTTGAAAAGCGAGTTCATATCGAAGTTGTAGCGCAGGGACGGGCCGTTTAACTGAATTTGCTCCAGCCAACCCATGCGTTCCCGATGGGGGCAATCGCACAAAACACTGCCCATGTTATTGCGTTGCGCCCATCTAACGAGGCTGAATATTTTATTAAAAAGGTCGTTGGAACATGAGAACTGTCCCGCCGTCGGCGACGATGACATGACCGCGCAAGCATCCAGGGATTTGACCGCCGGCAACTCGCCTTCCGGCGTGGCCGGATTGAGCTCGACCTGCAAATAACGGGAACCGTGCCAAAAAAACTTGGGGAAGAACGACTCTTCGCCCGTCCCTGTCAGGGTGTATTGCCACCAGGCAGGCCGTACACCACTTTCGGTGCATGTATTGCGATCCAAAGTGCCGTCGGCTTTAACTACCTCCGAGGGAATCATGCGAACGCTCGAACCGGCCGGCCCGTTGGCGACCAGTCTTGGCATCATCGTGGCATTTTGACCGAAGTCATAGACGCTGACGCCGGGCTTGATTTCCTTGACGGATACCGGTTTGAAGACCTCATCGGCGCGAACGGGCGGCGCGGCGCTGCTTGCGCCCATGAGTTTGCCGCCTGGACCGGGGAGAACGGCAGCCGGCGACCAGACAATCGCGTTTGCCGCCTGATCTAGGCGGGCGTCGTAATCCTCTCCGGCATACATATTCGCGAAGGTGGTTGCTCCGGGCGCAACCTTCCAGTTTTCGTCCGTAACAAGCTGGTCCATATCGCCGTTGGCATATTCGAAACGCACCATGGCGACGCATTTGCGAGGGCCGAACGAGTTGGTGAATTTGGTGTAGCGCTCCGGCGCGGCCTGAATATTATAGAAACCGTTCCCGAGCAATACTTCTAATTGATGAGATGCGTTTTGCTTCAGTTGCTCGGTGATGTCGTATGTGTTGTAATAACAGGTTATGCGATAATCCGTATAACCCGGCTCGAAAAGATCGACGCCGATCTTGCGTCCATCTAGAGAGATTTCCTGTTGCCCAAGACCACAAACGAATATCAAAGCCCGCTTTAAACCCGGTTTGATTTCAAAATCACGCCTTAGATGGGTTGTGCCATTTGGGGTGAAAACCTTATGGGTGCTGCTATCGGTTGTGCCTGCCTGCCAGAGGCCGCCGGTCAAGCCCGCCTTGCTCCAACCGAAATCCTCCACGCTGTCTTTGGCGGTCACGGGCCTATTCTCCGCAATATTATTTTGTGAGGAGATGACCTCGATCTGTTTCAAGGCAAAACAGAACTCGCCCGGCTTTTCCTCCGGCAGTTTGGTGGCCGTCATCCGCACGTAACGCGCCGTGGTAGCGCTATCAAAGGAGACGGCTTTGACGCCTGGATTCGGCAAGTCATCCGTTTGCTTGACGATGATCGTGGATTTTTGAAATTCGGAGTCGTTCGATGCCTCAATGATAAATTGGACGGGAAAACCGAATCCGTCTTTACCGGCGTAATGTATGGGGCGAAGGCGGATTCCCGAAAGCCGCTGCGGCCTTCCGAGATCGATCCGAACCCATTTGAGATCATCCGGCCGTTTCGCAATGGCTGAACAATACCCGATGGATGAATTTGCAGAGGGATCTCCAATCCACTTGGCACCTTTCCAATCCGAGTCCGTCAACAGTCCCATGGTCCATTGCGCAGGTGCGCTCCATGCCGAGGGAGCGCCGGCTTGATCCCAAACGCGGACTTTCCAAAAAACTTGCTGGCCGGACTTAAGCGGAGTCCCGGCGTAAGCAATCTGAATGTTGCTGTCCGACTTCACCTGGCCGCTATCCCAAAGGTCTCCCTTATCCTGTGCCAGCATTTCCGGCGAGGACGCCGCCAGCACCTGATACGCGCTTTGAGATACGCCACGCTCCGGTGAATGCAATATCCAACTCAATCGCGGCTGCGGCTGATCAACACCGAGTGGATTTGCAGCACGCTCGCAACGCAACTGCGCCGGAGTGATTGCATAAGCGTTGCCGACAAGGAAAATAACGGCGATAAATGCCGTCCATGCGATGCGTAGTGATTGGTTCATTAGTTCCTTACTTTTATTGGTTAAAATAGTTTTCGTACGTATGCCGCTGCTGGCTTGTCCAGCAGTGTATCTCAAGCCACTGCCCACCCCTAACTGTCCACCGCCCGCCACCCGCTATTTTTTCTTCACTTTTTCTTAATTGCCGCGGCTTCGCGTTGGCGGGCTTTTTCGCGGGCTTTTTCCTTTTCGGCCTCGCGGTTTTTGCGGCTCCGCTCGGCCGATAGGACCTGGCGCAGCAAGGCCGAAAGGTCGTCGTAAGGATGATCGCAGGGAGGACCGGGACTGTATTGCATGACGGAGGACTGAATTTTGCGCGAGAGCGCCAAGAGTGTGGACGAAACGGTGCCGTATTCCTTGCCCAGGATGACCACGCCGCGGCGGCCGTTGCTGTCGGGCTTGCGCGAAAACGTCCGGCTGGCCACGGCCAGGAACGTCACCGCCGAATCGAGCGTGTGCAATGTGAGCATCCGGTGCACAAGCTCGTGCCGTTCGTCGCGGAAGTCGTCCATGTTGCCGTTGGTAATCACGTGCAAGCCCGGAGTGATTTCCATGACCTCGATTTGGTTTCCGCCGTATACCACGGCGGCGAACCTGGCATCGGCGCACACAAAATTCGCGCCGGCGTAAATCCCGGTGGACAACTCATTCTCGGCGTATTCGCTGGCCTCCCGGGCGGTGCGCAGCTCGAGCATTTCCCGGCAAAGCAAGCCTCGCGAACGCGGTTCCAAAGGCACGCATTTTTTGGGACGATTCAACACCGCGCAGAACAAGCCGTGCTGATTCACGCCCAACCACGTCCCATTCGCCTTGCGGTCGATGCCGCAAACCACCCTGGGCGAACCCGGTTGAATTTTGGGATATTGCGTGGGCCGATCGAAACGCTCCTCCCGATTGGCGGCGATCAGAATGGGCGTACCCCGAACAGCACGATAGTAAATGGCCATCGTACACATAAACAAAATCTAATACTTCTCAATCTTGTGGAATAGAAGTTGCTTAAACCATCAACATAACCGATAGACCACACACATTGCACCCCCCGAGTTGCGTATTTGAGATTTTTTTTGTACAATTCACGATGATCGCACATTGCTAAAATATGACAATTAGTAAATATGAGTATCATAAGGAAAATGGCGTTATTTCAGGCCACAAACATAAACTTCTTCAATGTGTTCATACCGCCAATCTGGGATAATTTGCCTCCAAAAACTGCAAAAACAAGTAGCCTGGTTTTCCAATCGGGGGGATAATGCCCGGTTCGTTTCCCTTTGCCCTTGAGAATCCGTATAGAAATCCATAGGCTTAAGTCTCCTGATACTTGGGGAAGCACCATTATGGAAAACGAACCCGCCCGACCCGTGGGAAACACCATCCCCACCAAACGCTCTCGGATCGGGAGTCTAATGGGCGTCCAAGTCGTCGGTATCGGCAGCAGCGTGCCGGAAAACCGCGTTCATAACGATGATCTGGCCGTCTTGGGTTATGATGCCGAGTGGATTTTGCAGCGCACGGGCATTATCCAGCGGCGCCACGCTCCGCCGGAAATGGCCACCAGCGACCTGGCTATCGAGGCCTCCCGGCGGTGCATCGAACGCTCCGGCGTCGATCCCGGCGACATCGACTTGGTGCTGCTGGGCACCTACACGCCCGATATGCTCATGCCGGCCACGGCCTCCACTGTGCAAGACAAACTCGGACTCAGCGCCCCGGCGTTCGATCTTCAAGCGGCCTGCGCCAGTTTCATTTTTGCGATGATTACAGGCGCGCAGTATGTAGCGACCGGTTGCAGCCGTCTGGCGTTGGTGATCGGGGCCGACTGCACTTCGCGCGTGCTGAATCCAGCCGATAAGCAAACCTATCCTTTGTTCGGCGACGCGGCCGGAGCCGTCCTCTTGGCCCGAGGCGACGAAACACAAGGCTTGCTGGCGTACGCCGTCGGTTCGGACGGCTCCGCAGTGGACTTGCTCAACAGGCCGATGGGCGGCTCGCGCCGGCCGTTCTCCGCCTCGGCCGAAAACAACGCGGACCAATATATGCACATGGAAGGCCGGCCGATTTTTAAATGGTCCGTAAAAATGCTCCGCGAAACCACCAAAGAAGTCCTGCATCATGCCGGCATGACGATCGAGGACTTGGATCTGGTGATTTTCCATCAGGCAAACAAGCGAATCATCGATTCGGCCGCCGCCGACTTAGGGCTAGATTCCCGCAAAGTCGTCAGCAATCTGGATCGCTACGGCAACACTTCGTCGGCCAGTATTCCCCTGGCCTTGGACGAGGCCTATAGCGAAGGCCGCATCCGCCGCGGCGATCGCATCCTGCTGAGCGGATTCGGAGCAGGATTGGCCTGGGGCACGGTGCTTTTGCGATGGTGATTTATTAGTGGACGGGCGGTAGATGGTTATCAGTTTTCAGTAATCAGTTTTCAGTAATCAGTTTTCAGTAATCAGTTTTCAGTAATCAGTTTTCAGTAATCAGTTTTCAGTAATCAGTTTTCAGTAATCAGTTTTCAGTAATCAGTTTTC
>JBEKGL010000154.1:0-7865 GCA_050012815.1 Thermoguttaceae bacterium | reverse complement strand
CGGTAAGGCCGAATCGCAGCGCAAGGTGCAGCCCGATCCGATCAAACCGTCAATCGAGAACGGGGGCTTTGAGCAAGTCCTCGGCGATCCGCCAGAGGCCGCGGTCTGGCACTATCAGCGTCAGATAAAAATCGTAAGCGATAAAGAGTCGCCGGAAGGCGGGCATTATGCCGCATTCAGCAACGCCGAGCCGGGGCGGGGCAGTCAGGCATTGCAGGGATTTGCCGTGGACGGGCGGAAAGTCAAGGCGATTAACGTCTCGCTTTATGTCCGCGGCCGTGAACTGCGGCGCGGTCCAAAGGACGAAGATGTTCCGGCCCTGGCGATCATATTTTACGACGAAAACCGGAGCGTCGCGGGCCGGGGGATCATGGGCCCTTGGACCGGCACGTTCGCCTGGCGGCGAGAGACCAAGCGGATCGAAGTTCCGCCACGCGCCCGGGAAGCCGTCCTATGCATCGGACTGTTCGGCGCGGTGGGCGAAATCTCCTTTGACGACATCGAATTGAAAGCGGCAAAATAGAAGGGATAGAAAATAGGGGATAGAAAATAGGGGATAGGGGATAGGGGATAGGGGATAGTTTAGCCGCGACCCAAAGGGGAGCGAGAATAGAGTCTTTGTTTGAGATTTGAGCGCATTTTCCGTACATTTATTATATTGCAAATTGAACATTGCAAATTTCAAATTGCAAATTGAACAACCATGATAACTTGCGCGATTTGCCACTTTATTCCGTACTATATGCTTTAAACTGAAAACTGATAACTGATAACCGTATATTCTGCCCTTTTTGATTGCAGTCGTCAGGCCGCACTAGGATGACGTTTGCGGAACGGGCTTTTCCATAACCTTCACCGGAGCGGGAGTTTGATACCCGTACTGAACCAGGTATTTTTCCCAGCGGCGTCTGATTTCGCCGCGATTTTCGGGCGAGAGCTGGTATCGGTTGGTCTTGTAGTCTTTCTGACCGGCCATGTAGGTTTCCAGCGCGGGACGGACCGCGTCGAAATCGCCCAATTCGAGATCATCGTAAATCCGCCGCATTTGCTCGATCGGCCGGGAGATGAGATCTTCATAATGGACTTCGCAAAATTGGCCGGGAGCGAACAGATGCCTATCGCGCTCGAAGACTTTGTACATCCGCTCAAAGGTGCTAAATACATGCTCCTCGAGACCCTTGAACTTGGGCGATTGCAGGCCCTGATCGCGATACAGCCGCTTCCAGAGGTTGAGCGTGGACGGGAAAATCACGTAAGGATCGCGGACGATATGCACGAACTTGGCGTTGGGAAAAAGCTCCAATAAAACTTTAATGCGGCAGGTATGCGGCGGCGATTTGAGCACCATTCGCTTTGGCTGCCGGAGAGTCAGGCATTGGAGAAACCAAAATAATTTTGCTTTCCAGCGATTAATCGCATTTGGCGGCAGACCTTCAAGGTCCAGATACTCCTGGTCCTGCGGAGGATGGTTGGGAAAAACACTGGTCAAATACGGCGAGCGCACGCCCATGTTGCACAAGGCGAATTCATCCTCCTGAGGCCGGTCCCAGCCGGCGGGCATGTTGTCCATGGGCCGGCGCGAAGGCAGCAGGATTTTTAGCAAGGGTTTGAAGAACCAGGCTGAGACTAAAAAATGATTGGGAGTGAAGCAGGCATAAGTATCGGGAAAGGCGTGCCGACGGTCGAGCACCAATAGTTCGTGCAACAAGGTCGTGCCGGAGCGCCAATGACCGATGACAAAGATGGGATCGTTTTTCAGCGCGGTTCGCTCGATCCGCCGCCCGAAAATAAGAGTCTGAATGGCCCAAAGAAAAAAATTGTTCACGCTTACCATAAACACGATAATCGCCATCCCGATGCGATGCGGGGCGATGGCGAAGCGGTTGCGAACCAACAGCCCGATCCAGCCCGACATGTTCATTCCGTCCCAAAACCGCGGAATCCAAGGCCGGTCTTTATAACCTCCCGAGGGCTGTTCTGTTGGTTTGCCTTGCTTAGCTTTTTCCAGATGCTTCTCTTTTATAGTCATTAGCGAACTACTCCAAATATCCTAAACAACCTAAATTATTCATGTTTCCCATGCTGGGTTAATATGTTACCAAACAAGCCCCTGTTAGGACAAGATGACAATGTAGTTTCTTTGCTCAGGTACGTTGATCTATACAGTGCTCTTCGCTGGTTTGCTCTTTTTCAGTATACTTCCAAACCCCTAAACCCTGCCTCTAAACCCTGAAACCCCGAACCCTGAACTCTACTGATGAACTCGGTAATTCAATATTACGACATTGTCATGTTGGTCGTTTTGTTGGGAGCGGCTGTTTTTGGGGCTTGGAAGGGCATGATCTGGCAAATAGCATCACTGGCCTCGTTATTGGTCAGTGCCTGGGTTGCGCTTCATTTTAGCGCCCCGTTAGCGCCGTACTTTAGTGCAACAGAACCTTGGAATCGCTTTTTGGCCATGTTTATACTATATGCATTGACGTCCCTGGCGATTTGGTTGCTGTTTAGGATGGTCTCGGGAATCGTCAACCGGATAAAGCTCAAGGAGTTTGATCGGCAGATGGGGGCCATGTTCGGATTGGCTAAAGGCGTGCTTTTGTGCGTAGTGATTACATTTTTCGCCGTAACCCTATCGGAATCGGCCCGGCAATGGGTTTTAAAATCGTATTCCGGCGATGTCATTGCGCGCCTAACGCGGAAAGCCAATCCAATTTTGCCCGAGGACGTCCGCGCTGTAATAGGCAAATACATCGACGAACTGGATCAGAAACTCAAGCCCTCCGCGCCGGCGTCGCAGCCGGAGAATAATAAAGAGGATAATAAAAACGTCGGGCAGGAAGATTTAAAAAACAGCGGCCGGATGGTGAAAGAAAAACTACAACAGGCGGGTCAAAAAATGGAAGAACTTGGCCGCCAGGCCGACAAAAAGTTGGAAGACCTCGGGCACCAGGCCCAGGAGGCCATTGACTCTGAAACCCCACAACAGAGCAGGGGGGACAGTAGCAAATAGGCCGGAATTTGACGCCCATCCGGCGGTAAAATTGAAGCCTATCTGAAATTCCCAGGTGTCATCCAAAGCGAAGGCAAAGGATCGCGCGGGCATGGCTTTTGCCCGCAGTTCACATTCTACGGCGGCAAGGTTTTTTGTCCGCTTCGAATTCGCATGAATATTTTATATATAAATGCTTTGGGTTGGTGAAAATCCCCTTATTCGCGGGAAAAACAACCTTTCCGACCGAACATAAGAAACATTATCGGACGTTGGAGGGAGGGCGTAATCGACCCTCATTCCGCATACGTCGTGTGTTGTGACGGCACACGTCGTGTGCCTTTTACAAAGTCTTTTTAGTCGCCGGTCATTGAGGGATGGGCATTTAAGGGATTATCGCCGGGTTTGTTTTCCCCCTGGGGCTTGGCTTCATCTTTTTCTTTTTCGGCTCCGGCGGCGGGCGGAACGTCGGATGGCGGTGTTTTAGCGGGCGATTCCGGATCGTTTATATCCAATTGCAGTTTGGGAAAGACTTTTAAGAACTTTTGAATGCCTTCCTTGGAAATTTTCATTTCCTTGCTGATTGTGAGGCGTCTTAACTCGGGTAAGGAAACCAGTTCCATCAATCCGGCATCGGTAATGTTAGTGCCCTGAATCAGCAACCAATTGAGGTTGGGCAATTGTGCAATTTGCTTTATCCCCTTGTCGGTTATGCCGGTGCCGGCGAGGTTCAAATCGGTCAGCGCGGTGATTTTAGCAATTTCTTCCATTCCTTTATCTGTGATTTTGGTGGAACAGGCGTACAAGGCGTTGAGTTCCGGCAAGGTGGCCAGATGGACTAAGCCGGCATCGGTGATGGGAGTTCCGCTTATCAACACGTTGCTCAAATGATTCATTTTGGCAAGATAAGCGAGTTGATCGTCGTGGATTTCGGCATTTGAAAAGTTAACCGAGTTTAAGTGGCGTAGTTTGGCAATCTGTTTCAATGCCTCGTCGGCGGGTTTTTGGTAGTTGGTGAAGTCGATGGAGGTAACTCCTTTGTCGCGCTCTTTAATAACAATGACCCCGCATTTCTCCAATTCCGCGGCGGCCTCATTCTCGGCTTGCACGTTACCCTCGCCCAGGAGCCAATTGCCGAAGCCTTGGTTGGCTATGTTCCCCATCATCACTTGACCGCTTTCCGTAAAATATACATATAAAAAGACGCCGATAACAAGCAGAATTAAGATCCAGACGATTAGAGATATTTTGCTTGCACAGCGGCAAGTTTTTCTGGTACCGGAGGGGGGTTGTTGGGAATTGTTGGTGTTCATTAGACATTTTCCTTTCGTGGTATATATGACCGCGGAAAAAAGTAAGGTGGAAAAATTTCCGGACTATTTTGTTTCGGGAGTGGCCGTCTCCGTTTGGCGGTGGGGCGGTTTAACTGCATGAGTTTCACAGGGCGGCTGGGCAGCGGCGTCGTTGTTTCCTTCAATAAATATACCCATGCGGCGGAACTTTTGGTATCTGTTATCCACTAATTGATCGATGGGAACGGCGGTTAATTCGCGGAGGGTGTTGCGGAGGTAGATTTTCAGGCGGTTGGCCATAAGGTGGTGATCGCGATGGGCGCCGCCCAGGGGCTCGTGAATGATTTCGTCGATAACGCCCAGGCCGAGAAGATCTTTAGCGGTCATTTTCAAGGCTTCAGCGGCCTGTTCCTTGAAGGCATGGCTTTTCCAAAGGATGCCTGCGCAGCCTTCCGGGCTGATTACCGAATAATAGGCGTGTTCGAGCATGGCCACGCGGTCGCCCACGCCGATTCCCAATGCCCCGCCGGACCCCCCTTCCCCGATAACCACGCAGATGATGGGGGTGGGCAGCCTGGACATTTCGAACATGGAATTGGCGATTACTTGAGCCTGGCCGCGTTCTTCCGCGCCGATGCCCGGATATGCCCCGCCGGTATCGATGAAGCAGATGATGGGCATGTGAAACTTGGCCGCCAGGCGCATCTTGCCGATCGACTTGCGGTAGCCTTCGGGATGGGCGTAGCCGTAATTGCACAGGCTGCGTTCCTTAAGGCTCTTGCCCTTTTGATGCCCGACAATCATCACTTTAAAGGTGTCGAGCTTGGCAAAGCCGGTGCGGATCGCGCGATCGTCGCCAAAACACCGATCGCCGTGCAGTTCCACGAATTCATCGAAGATCAGCTCGAAATAATCGGTGGTCATGGGCCGATCCGGATGCCGGGCGACCTCGACCTGCTCCCAAGGCTTCAAATTATTGTAGATCTGCTTAATCAGATCCACGCGCTCGCGGCGCAAACGGCGGATTTCGGTGCGGATCTCGGGCGTCTGCTCGGTCTTGGTATCGAGCTTCAAGAGCCGATCCTCCAATTCGTAAATCGGCCGCTCAAACGCCAGGCGATATTCGGTTCCAGCCATGCGAGAAATCAGGGTTCAGGGGTCAGGATTCAGGATTCAAGTGGCAGCGGGTAGCCCAGGTTCTCGAACCTGGGCGGCTCTGCCGCAAGAGATTGGCCAGGAAATGCAATATTTCGCCAAAACCTCTTGGGACTTCGTCCCACCAGTTCAAGCGCCGTGCGCCGAACCGGTGTTACCCGGTTCAGGGTTGGGCTTAATAATTCATCATTCTGCATTCTTCATTTCCGGAGCTTTGGGTTGAATTTTGAACATCCGCATCATACGGAACTCGCCTAAAAAATCTTCCATTGTATTGGGCCGCGCGCCTGGATTCTTGGCCATGCACTTGCGGATCAATTGGGCCAACTCGGAAGTAACATTACTGTTAAAGGCCTCCAGCGGCGGCGGCGGGGCTCGCAGGTGTTTCATCAACAGGTCGTTGGAACTTATACCCGTAAACGGCGGCTTGCCCGAAAGCAACTCGTGCAACACGCAGCCGAAGCTGTATACATCCGCACGCGGGTCCTGGGCCCTGCCGCGAATTTGCTCGGGCGCCATGTAACTCCGCGTCCCTTGCACTTTGTCACGTCCGGAAAAAAATTTCATAAGTCGCGATCTTTGTTTGCGCGCCAAGGCAAAGTCGATTAGTTTTATTTCACCCACGTCGCTCACTAAAAAGTTGTCCGGTTTGACGTCGCGGTGGACCCAGCCCATTTTGTGAAGATATCCCAAGGCCTCGGCCGAGTGTTCCACGATTTTCGGCAGTAAATAGGCGATTTTTTCAATGCCCGCATTAAGTCGCTGCTTCAGGTTCGGCGCGGAAAACCACTCCACCACCAAGTAAGGAGTGCCACGGTCAATACCTAGCGAAAACATCTCGATTATGCGAGGGTGCTTCAGGGTGCGGCCAACGGCATACTCCCAGCGGAGAAAGCGGACTTGTTCCCGGTCTTTGACATATTTGTCCAGTAAGGTTTTAATGCCCACCATGCGATCATTGGCGTCGTCGTAGGCTTGCCAAATGTGGCAGTTTTGGCCCGTGTGCACCACGTTTAGCAGCCGATATGGACCGAGATAACCTAGCGTTGCCTTTGCCACTGGAAAACTTCTCGCACGGATACCTTGCGCGCGGCACAAGTGCCGCGGCTAAACAAAAACCCATCTTTATGGGGTTCGGCCCGATAGCCGCTTGTCCGTCAAAAACACAATTATCGAATACAGTTTATACCCTTGCCACCAGTTGGGCAACGGCTGTTTTACCCCCCCAGTGGATTGCAGGGTGTTTGGGAAAAGAATAAAATGCGAAAATAGACAAGTGAAAATCGGGGGCAGTCCCCTGCCCTGCTCAATCCTTATTTCTCCTTCATCATTTTCAAAATCAACTCCGCCAGTCGCGCCTGTTCTTCGGCAAGTTGTTCGTACTCCTTGCGCTGCTGATCGGTGGATTTTCCCTCCGAGCCGACGGCCTCGGCCAGCGCGGCAGTGCGGCGATTAATGTCTTCTTGGAGCATTTTTAGCAATTTCAATTCGGACAGATTTACAGTGTTTTCCGGTTGCGTAAGAGGTTGCTGGCCGCCGACTGGTTTATTGTCACCGGCATTAGCCGGCTGATTCGGTTGATTTTCGGGCGATTCGGGCTTTAAGGCCTCCAGCAGCAGGTCCAGGCGGTGCATGGCGTTTTGCTGGGCTTGTTGCGTTTCCGCCGCGGTCTGATACCGGTCGAGAAATCCGGCGGCCTGGTCCATGTCGCGGCTTGCTCCGTCGAGCGCCAAGGCGAAAGCGGCGGCCGCGCTGAGTTGGTCGCCCAGGTGTATGGCGTCGATTTGCAGCGAGCGCTGCAATTTTGCCAGATCGAGAATCGCCGCCAACTGGCTTCTGTTGAATTGTCCCTGCGATTGCCGCTGTTGCTCAAAACGACCGGTTTCTTCCAAAATACTTTGCTGCCGCTTGCGAATATCCTTAATGAAATTTTCCAGCCGGGCAAGTTGATCGGTGGAGGATTCCCGGGTGCTCTGGTGGATGAGAATATCGATGATTTGGCGGAGGTTTTCCATGATGGATGTTTGTTGTTCGGCCGCCTGGCCGATCTGATTTTGCCGCAGATTATCGGCGCAAGACCGCATTTGCCCGCCGATGCCCATGCGTCCGGCCTCGTCCAGGGCAACGGCGACTATTCTGGCCGCCAACGGATCGTTTTTTTGCAACTCCGCTCCGGAGCGGTCCATGTCTTGGAATATCCGGTCGAGCGACCGGGCGTGATCCAGTTGCCTGGAGGCGATGATTTTCAAATCAGCGGCGTCTTGTGTCGGCAGGTCTTTCGCTTCTTTGCCCAGCGTTCGCCGGGTAGTTTCGGCCGTTTGCCGGGCCGTCTGTTCCTGCTCGCGGAGTAATTGGCTTAAATCGCGCTGGAAACGAAGACTGCTGTCCCATTGCGTTAATTCCGCGATCAGTTTTTCCAGGGCCGAGAC
>JBEKGL010000153.1:0-7888 GCA_050012815.1 Thermoguttaceae bacterium | reverse complement strand
TTCGATTCATAACTCCTTACGCCATTGCATATTGCGATTTTAAGGATATTTAACCGGTGCCTGTTCTTACGCGGATCAGGTTTTTTTCAGCAGATCGCGGATTTCCATCAGCAACTGTTGATCCTTGGTCAACGGCGGAGGCCCAACGGCCTTTTGCTGCTTGTCTTTTACAATCCAGCCCAGGAACTTAACGATGAAAATGTAAAGCGCCAGTGCGATGATCAGAAAATTAACAACCTCGGCAATAAACAACCCATAAGGAATAATCGTATGCCCAATCTTCCATGTCAAACCCATGTATCCTTGTCCTTGTTCGCCGGGCAAGACCAGACTGACCAGCGGCATGATTATGTTTTTGACCAATGAATCAATAATCTTGCCGAACGCGGCGCCTATGATCACGCCAATCGCCAGGTCAATCACATTGCCCTTTAGAGCAAAACTTTTGAACTCTTCGACAAATGCAGTTACTTTTTTCGCTGGTTCCATAAAAATACTCCTTTCGATGACCAGGGGAATTATTTGCTGAAGTTCAATCCCGGATCATTCGGGTTGTCGCCGGCAAGTTTAAAGTTAAAGCGGTTGCCGGCCAATGGGCTTACTTGGCCGACCATTACCGGATTGTTGTTTTGTTTGAGGATCAGGAGATTGTCGGCCACCGTATAGTCGCCGCTGAACTCTTGCGGCTTGTCCTTTTGGGCAAACTTCCAGGTGAACTTCCCGTCCGGTGTGAGGCTCAGCGTGATCGCGGCGCCGTCGGATCGCGTGGCCTTCCAGTTTCCCACCAGGCCGGCGGCGTCCACTGGCTTTGGCGGAGCGGCAGGTTCACTGGGTTTCGGCTCCTCCGCGCCGGCCGGTGTGGATAGCGACGCAAGCAATTGAGCGGACAACTGGTCCTTGGGATTCAGACTCACGACCTCATTGAATTCCTTTGCTGCCGCGTCGGTATGGCCGCAAGTCAGGTAGTGATAAGCCAGGAGAAAATGCGCCTCGGCCGATTTCGGATTCTGCCTGCGATAATCCTCCAAAGCACGTAATTGCTCGGTATAAACATCCACATTCGGATAAAGGCTGCTGAGCGTGGTCCAATCCCAGCCCGGACCGACCGACAGTACGGCATAGACCGCCGCGGCCGCCTCTTGATAACGCTTCAGGGCAAAGAGCACAAGGCCGCGAAATTCATGCAAAACCGTGTCGTTGGGCAGCTTGGCAATCGCACTGTCGACTTGCGAAAGGGCAGTTTTGTAATCGCCCGCGATAAACGACTCTCGGGCGGTATTGAAAATCTGCATGGCCTGATCCGCGGCCGTTGTCTGGACATCGGTTCCTCCAGACTGGTCATTTACCGCATACTGCGGCTGCGTTGCCACAACGATGGGCTGCGAATAATCGATGATTCCGCCGTCGATCACAACCGGGGCGGTGCAGTAGGGATTGTAATACGGCCAGTATCCCCAGGACCAGGGCACGGTGGCCGCGCCCCAACCCCAACCGGCCGCGAAACCGGCGCCCCACCAACCGGCCGGCCAGCCGTGCCAGGGATGGTCCCAGTGTCCGTGCCAGTCGCCGTGATACCAATTGCCGTAGTTGCGCCCGTTGATATTTACCGCGCGATTGACGTTAAACTGGTTTCCGGCGATTGCCCGATTCCCGATATTCGTCCGATCGCTGATATTGGTTCGATTCCCGATATTCGTTCGATCGCCGAAATTCGATCGATTTTCAAAATTGGCTCTGTTTTCGATTCCGGCCCGATTCACGTCGGCGCGTTGGAAATTATTGATTGTTCCGCGCTGACCCACGTTAAGTCCTTGTCCTGGGCCGGATAGTTGGTTAAAACCGGCGCGGTTGGCCGGTGTGAAATTTGATCGGGAGAAATTTGCGCCGGCGGCCGGCGAACTGAAGGATGGGGTGTGCTCGAAAGAAGAGCGGGCCATTCCGCCCGCCCCGCCGCTGAATCCACCGCCGCCGAATCCGCCGCCATGGCCGCCGCCGAATCCGCCTCCGCCGCCGCCCCGCCCAGCCAGCGTTTCGCCCGCCGGCAAGGCAACGAGCAATCCCACGACTAAAATGCTAATTAGAACCTTATACATTGTTTATCCCCCTTGAAAAAGCCTTGTATGTTAGTTGGATGTCATGGGTTTTGGCGGTTTGCGAACGATCGGCAACTCTTCGACGTCCGGCATCCTATCTCCGCCTATCAGCCGATCGCGCGATTGCCAGGTCATGCGGTCCTTCGACGACATGGTCGTGATATTCGTTGAAGACGCGGGCTTTCCCTCGCGAGTCACACCGCTCATCTTGACGATCCAGCGGTTTCCTTCCCGGGTCCAGGCGCCTTCGGCGAACCCGCCCTGCGAGTCGAATACCCAGCAGCGGATCTGCTTGGTCAAGGGATCCCAGCCAAAACGCTGCGAACCGGTCATGGCCGGATTGCCGCCGATCTGAACCGTGAAGTCGCTGAGGATAAATCGATGATTGTCCGCCCATCGGTATGAAGTCACGACCATGGCGTCCGGGCTTTCATCGACCCAGTCGCCTATAAGCCATGCAAGCTGTTGGAGTTGGTCTTCGCCGGAGTTTTCCTCGTCGGCCAGATCCCGGGCGCTGGCCATCTGCCACTTGCCGTCCTGCTTCACGTGAACGACCATGTAGCGATCCCGCTCCGGCGGCTTGCCGGCCTCTTGTGTAACAATCGATGTCCCGTCCTCGATGGCCGTCGCGGGACTAACGAAGCGGATCGACTTTATGGAGATCTCTATTTTGCCTTTGGGATGTTCCTTGAAGATTCCGTCAAACACTCGTTCGACGTTTTTTTGCCCTTGGTAGGCGTTGCCGTTTTCATCCACGATCTCGGCATTGGACGTGAACAGCGAAGCCAGCGCTTTGGCGTCTTTTGCGTTATACGACTTTGTGAAGGCATCGGCGGCCTGCCGAATCGCCTGTTCATCCGTCTGGGCCGCCGGGGAAACGGGCATCGAAGGTATCGCAGCCGGCGCGGCACGCCGTTCCTGCTGAGCCGTCAAGTCGAACGCCGTTGCCAAGCCGGCTACGGCCACGACAAAAATCAACATTGTCTGTCGCATAATTTTGGTCCTTTCTTATACAGTCTTATAAACTATAGATTACAAAATAGCGCATTTATTGAGGATAAGCTTTCCAATATCGTATGTGCAGTAGGTTGCCAAACCTGTTTTTTGGGCAGATTGGCAGTCCGCCCCACGACAAACGAGGATTCTTGGATTTCCCATGATAACGGACAATTTTATGAGCCTGCCCTCCGTAAGGCAAACATCATCTTCGATGAATACCTCGAAGTTTAAGCGTCATTGACCTCACTTAAACGTGTGCAATAATTACCCATTATGCGCCGATAACCCATCCACACTCCAAACTCAAGGGAAAGACTCAATGCAGGTTTATCCCCTGATACTACCGAAGGAGAGACAAATGGCTTTGAAATCAAAACACACGCGGCGGGATTTCATTTTGGCTGGAACCGCAACAGGAGGCGGACTGTTGCTGGCTGGATACGCCCCAACGGCCATGGGCGCGCAGATCCCCCTCCAGAAATCGGAGAAAGAAAAAGCAAAAGCAGGTGAAGACATTTCGCCGGCGGAGGATCTCATGCGCGAGCACGGGCTTTTCGAGCGCATTTTGCTGATTTACGAGGAGTCGGGGCGTCGGTTGAAAAATAAGACTGAATTTGATCTGGGCACGTTGGCCGGCACGGCAAAAATCGTCCGGTCTTTCATCGAAGATTATCATTCCAAGCTGGAAGAAGATCAGGTCTTTCCGCGTTTCGAAAAAGCGGGCAAACTCGTCAAGCTTGTAAAACTGCTCCGCGAGCAGCACCAGGCCGGCCGTAAGCTGACCGATCAAATTCTGCAATCCGCCGTACCGGACAAAACAATTGACGAAGAAAAAAGCCAAAACCTGTTAAAGGCCCTAAGGCAGTTCATCCGCATGTACCGCCCCCACTTGGCTCGGGAAGATACCGTCGTATTTCCGGCGATGCACGCGATAATTGCACCCGAAGATTACGACGTCATGGGCGATAAATTTGAAGATCTGGAGCACAAATTATTCGGCGAACATGGATTCGAGAACGTCGTCGGGCAAGTCGCCGAGCTTGAAAAAACACTGGAAATTTATGAACTATCCAAATTCACCGCTAAGGTATAAAAGCCGGGAGCTTTAGGCTGGAGCCTGAAAACTATACCGCAGTATAAAATTCATCAACCAGTTAACTGAGCAGTTTGTTCGTCTTCATGAATGGCTTCAACCACTTCACGCCTGTTGCTAAAATAATAACCAATGCCCAGGGCGGCGATTAGCACGGTGATCAGGCGGTAACACAAAACTACGATAAAGCCTTGACCCGGGGGAATACTAATACCTGCTTGGCGCACCATTGTGTAAAGGGAATCGAGCACCCACTCAACCGGCCCGAACGACAGCGGTACCGCGCCGAAGGCAGAGCTTAAAGGCCAGAGAACAAAATGCGCGCTCAGTGAAAGCACGTCGCCGGGCAATCCTCGGGCAATCAGATAAATGCCAATAGAAAATAAACAATGCACGCCTATGCACATCAACGACGAAACGATCAGCACCGCCGGTTTGTAGCGATAAAGTGCCACGGCATCGATCAGACTGCGGATCATCCGCCCCCCATAGGGCAATCTGCCCAAAGCGCGTACCAGCGGTCCGTCCATTACGCCCGGGACATACATTATGGCTATTCCGGCAGCGCCGACCACGGTAACCAAGATCGTGACCCGGCAAATTATTCGTATTTCAGGCACAGGATTTTTCCAAAAGCCCGTTAACAAAATTGCCGTCGTGGCAACCACAAACAACAGATAAAGTCCTATGATCCGGTCGAACAAGACCGAAGCCACCGCCTTGGCACGGTATTGGCGATGCTCGTGAGCGAGCATCACGGCTTTAACCATGTCGCCACCGACAATCCCCAAAGGCGAAAGATTGAAAAGGAATCCCCAAAAACTGATGCGAAAGGCATCGCGAAATCGGCAAGGAATGTCCAGCGCCCGGACCAAATACCACCAGCGAACGAACGTCAGGAGTACTGCCGCGGTGCAGCAAGTCCATGCCCAGACAAGCATCCACCAGTTTTTCGGTTCATCGACGAGATTGGTAAAAACAGCAACGTTATTGGCTCCTCGGGTACGGGTAGCCTTCCATATCAAATAGGCGATAATTCCTACCGAAATGCCGACCTTAAGCGAAGTGATGACGATTTTTTTCATGTAACAAGTCCGATATTTTTGGCGATTCTATAGTGTATTTAGCATTTTCGGGCGATTGCCGCAAGATTGAAAGACCTTTGGCCGGACGGGAAACATTGACCGTGCAAGTATCGGCATGTACAATTGTTGCCATGAATCCATCCCAAATGGAGATCGATGCCTTGTATCGAGAGCGGGTATTGGCGGCCAAAGCCATGCCACCGGAGGAAAAACTCCTGGCCGGCCCTCGGCTTTTCGACTTCTCCTGCCGGATCATGGCCGACGGCATCCGCGGCGAATACCCCGGGGCCGATGAAGCCGAGGTGCAAAAAATCCTTTGCGAACGGTTGGCATTCATCAGACAATTGGAAGACAACCCATGACCAGTGAAGAAGCCACCGCCGCCGTAATCGACGCACTCCTCTCACTCGACATACCATACATGTTAGTTGGGTCTTTATCGAGTAATTATTATGGAGTGCCTCGATCCACGCAAGATGCTGATTTTGTCGTGCAACTACACGACATTCCAATTGGCGCCATAGCCGCTCGTTTGGGACCGCAATTTAGATTAGAGCCGCAATTATCTTTTGAATTGATTCAAGCAACCACGCGCTATGTACTCAGGCTCGCCAATATTCCATTCCACGTGGAATTATTTTTACTTGGCGATGACGAGTACGACCAGGAACGGTTTAGCCGCCGCCGCCGCGTCAGCATTCTCGGTCGAGAGGTTTATATTCCCACTGCCGAAGACGTGATCGTTACCAAATTGCGATGGTCGCAGCATGGCCACCGGATCAAAGACCGCGATGACGTCCGCAATGTCCTGGCAATACAAAGTGAAAAACTTGATTGGAATTATCTAGAACGCTGGTCTTCCCTGCATGGCACGAAAGAATTGCTGGATGATATCCTTAAATCTCTCCCAAAGATTTAAATCATAAGTTGGGCAAAGTGATGGTCGCCTATTCCTGCGGTCCGAGTTCTTTCATGGGCAGGTCGGGCAATTGCAGCGGGATTTTGGTTTTACCGTCTTCGCCCGGACTTGTTGACTCGCCGGCGGGAATTTCGCCGGTTGCCTGAGTCGGCACAACGGGTTTGTTTTCCACCAGCAAACGGACCAGAGCATATAGCACATCGTAACGCAAACGCATCGCGGCGTCCGGCTCCAGCATCCACAGCGACTGTTCATCAATTTTATTTTCCATCCAACTTGTATCGGCCATGTTCTTGTCGATAAACAACGAAGCGAATCCAACGGCCATGACCGTGCCTTTGCCATGTTGGGCGACGGCCGCCACCGTCCGCTCGCCCACTTTGCCGACGGCCCGGCCGCCGACAATCTCATTTGCCAAGGAGATGTTAATACCCGGCCAATTATCGACCATGTCCAGGATCCCCGTACATGGCTGCTTGTGTTGAATCGAAAGCCCAAATGGCCAAAGCAGGCTATTAGCGGTGGAGTTGGCGTTTTCGGGCGAGTCGAACACCAGCAGCCTGCCGCCTTTAGCAACGTAGTGTTCCAATTGTTCTCGGAACGATGCTTCAACGGGCCGATCCGGACAAATCACCACTAAAGCGTCACCGGAAAACGAATCCTTGTCTTCTTGGCGGATAGTGTAATATCCCAACTTGCCGATCCATTGTTCCAACATGCCATAGCCGATTCCATTGCCCTGAGTGAATGCGCCTTTGGACAATGGCACCGCAGAAACTGTCCGGTCGATGACTACCCGAGTCATGGGCCTGATGATTTTTGGCACAGGCATGGACCAGCGGTGTAATGCGGTCAAGCCTTCGGCTGTAAGCACCCAGCCGCAAATTGCGGCGGCCAATAGCAACAACCATGCAACCGATCTTCGTCGAGAAATTATCAGACCCATGCAAAGTGCCATGAATCCCAACAATGTCAACCAAGGGCGCGGATCCAAAAGCGGATTGGCGTGATTGAGCCATTCGATTATGCCGAGAATGATTTCGGCGTGACCGGGCTGGAACGTGGCGAAATTTGAAAAGATAGTCGAATCGGTATAGGCCATCGTCCGGCCCTGTCCATGCCACGCCGCCCAAACTTGCACGAACGCGCCGTATCGCATGTCGGCACAGTACTGGGCAATAGGATGGTAGTTTTCATGGTGATATTCCGGCGGCATGCTCCACAAGCCCGTGCTGGTAATTACCGCGCGGCCATGGCTGAAACCCGGATCGATGGAACACGACACGGCGAACTCCATGGGCGGCATATATTGCAGGCTTGGGTGCATCGCCCACGGCGGATCGAAGTGCTGGTCGTATGCCGACGCCTCGTTGCTGAACAGCAAATCATCGCGAAAGATAAATCCCATCGGCCGGGTCATATCGTTCATGATCGTACTTGTTTTATAGACATTTGTATGATCGCCTATAAACAGCACCCCGCCGCCCCGATCGACAAAGCGAAGCACGGCATCTACTTCATCCCGACTATAGCGCGTAGTGGGAGTTTTAATGATCAACACGTCGCATTGGCCGAGGGTTCGATCGTCGATCTTATCGGATTCCAGAATTCTGCCCATTTTATAATATTGGCTCAGATAATCGTAAATCGCGGCGTAGTTGTAGGCCGAGAGCTCGCCGTACCAGGTCGTGTCGTAAGG
>JBEKGL010000152.1:0-12176 GCA_050012815.1 Thermoguttaceae bacterium | reverse complement strand
AATTCCCCCCATACTATTGACAAATTGTCCCTTACATGAGAAAATATCAAAAGAATTGGAATTTAGCCCCTAATCGGGTCGATACTTTAAACATGACTACGTTCGTAACCGCCTATTATTGGTATTTTTATTTTACCCGCGAAGGTAGCGGGGTCGGAGGCGGTTTGTAGTTCGTAAACACAACCCTAAAAGACCAAAACCCCGAGACCTTCCCAGGTCCCGGGGTTTTTTTGTTTTGTATCCGTATTTTTTTACTTCATCCACCGAAAAGACATTTTAAGAAGGAATTTCTCGCAAAGCCGCAAAGATGCCAAGTAGAGCAAATTATAATCTCAAAAAATCAGATATATATCTTCTTTTGCGTCTTTGTATCTTTGCGAGAAATTAAATAGCATTTTTGGAATCCATTTTAGGAGTGTTTAAAAATGATCGTCGTTATGAAAAAAGGCGCAACAAAGGAGCAAATAGAACACATGATCCTGCAAGTCGAAAAACTAGGCCTTAAGGCCCATCCGATTTATGGAACCGAACGCACCGTAATCGCGGCCGTCGGCGAAAAACGCGACGAGTACCGCACCTCCTTGGAAAGCGGACCCGGCGTGGCCGAGGTCGTCCCCATCCTGGCCCCCTATAAAGTCGCCTCCCGCGAGGTCAAGCCCGAGCCTACCGTGGTCCGCGCCGGCACACTGGTCGTGGGCAACTGCCACCTGGGCATGATCGCCGGTCCCTGTTCGGTCGAATCCGAGGAACAGACAATCGCCACGGCCCGGGCGGTCAAAAAAGCCGGGGCCACCGCCTTGCGCGGCGGGGCTTTCAAACCCCGAACCAGTCCCTACAGCTTCCAGGGACTAAAAGAAGAAGGTCTGAAAATCCTCGCCACGGCCCGCGACGAAACCGGCCTGGCCGTCGTCACCGAGGTCACGTCCGAACAGGACGTCGATCTGGTCGCCCATTACGCCGACGTGCTCCAGATCGGCGCCCGCAACATGCAGAACTACCGCCTTTTGGAAGCGACCGGATACGCGGGCAAGCCGGTGCTCCTAAAACGCGGACCCAGCGCTACCATGGACGAGCTGCTCCTGGCCGCCGAATACGTCCTAAACGCCGGTAATCCCAACGTGATGCTCTGCGAGCGCGGAATCCGCACCTTCGAAACCCACACCCGCTATACACTTGCGCTGTCGGCAGTGCCCTATCTGCACGATCGCACGCACCTGCCCGTGGTGGTCGATCCCAGCCACGGCACCGGCCACTCGGCGTTGGTTGCCCCCATGGCCGCCGCCGCGATAGCCGCCGGGGCCGACGGCCTGATCGTCGAAGTCCATCCCGATCCCGAAGCCGCCCTGAGCGACGGCTACCAATCGCTGAACTTCCAGGAATTCGAGGCCCTAATGGAACTCTGCCGCCGCGTGGCCGAGGCGGTGGGGAAAAAAATCTAGAAGTAGGGTGCGTGAAACGCACCGTATTTTATCGAATAATTTTAATGGTGCGTTTCACGCACCCTACGTGGGCCATTATTTCCTTCGCCCGGCATACGCAAACAAACCAAGGCCGACGGTCGCCAATAATATCCATATCGACGGCTCGGGTACAACGGTCAGCATCAGGTCGTCGCCTGATATTGATAAGGAAGCCGACAAGCCGCCGATATTGCCGGAAAGATTGTCGCCCAAAATTCCCTGGATGCCGCCGGCATCGATTAGAATGTAGGTTCCCAAACCGAAGCCGGTCTGCGGGTTAAAGGCAAAATCGGAAAACAGTTGACCGTTTAGATACAAGGTCGAGCCAGTCATGGAGATCTTGTCGCTGGCCGCGGCGCCGGCCAAATCGAAGTCCAATAGTGCGCCGGAGTTTAACGTCAGATCACCGGCAAGCGTAAGTGTACCGGCGGAGTTTCCCGGGGCGATATGTCCGCCGGAGTTGACCGTTACATTGCCGACCGAGCCTGTTCCGCCCAAAATTCCGCCGTTGTTGACAACAACCAAACCGCTGGAATTCAGCGAGCCGTTGACCGCCAGCATGCCGGCATTAATATCCGTTTCGCCATAATAACTGTTGCTGGCGCTAAGAATCAGCGTGCCGGAGCCGAGTTTATTCAGCCCGCCAGAGCTGGAAAGAACGCCTGAAAGTATGATCGAGTTGCCCGCGGTATTGATATTGGCGTTTCCGCCGTCGCCGGTAAGCGTCATGGGCAAGGATGTAGAAAAAGTCCCGCTAGCCTGTAAAGTTCCCCCTCCAAAATTAAATGCGGCAGTTCCGGAACCTTGAATTATTGATAGTGTAATCAGCGTCCCGCCATTTAAGTTGTATGTCCCATTGGTGCCGCCAAATACGAGCACGATTACTTCGTTGGTTCCTCCGGATTGATTGAAAGTTCCGCTGCCTTGACGACCTATATTTTCTTGGTTGGCGTTTAAGGCTCCCCTATCCCTAAGGTTGTAGGTTCCGCTGGCAGTTGAATTGAACCCCAATGATAGTCCGCCGACAGTATTGCTTCCTCCAGATTGAGTAAAAACACCATTGCCCTCATAACCGATATCCTCATATCCGACATTTAGTTGCCCTGTAGCAGTAAGATTATAAGATCCGCTGAAACCTTGGTATTGTCCAAGATACAACCACATGGCTGAATTAGTTCCACCTGAGTGGTTAAAGGTTCCGGATCCATAAATCCCAATTTCTTCTGCCGTTGCGATTACTTGTCCCGTACCACTCAAATCGTAGGTCCCAGATGCATTGGTAGCGCCGTAGTAAGAGCCGTTTCCAAATAAGAGGTAACCACACTTATTGATTCCGCCTGTTTGTATAAAGGAACCCGTACCCCCGTTCCCCATAAGCTCACCATTACTCGCAATCAGTTGTCCGGAACCGCTGAGCTGGTAGACTCCTTTGCCGCTAGTATGGCGTCCAAGGTATAGATCGGTCGTTGTGTTGGTTCCTGCTGTTTGAATGAAGGTTCCAATGCCAGTGTCACCGACGATTTCCCTAGCGGTTAGACTTCCGCCGTTCATTTCGACCCTTCCCGTGTTGGTGCCGCCTATATGAAGGAATTTGCAGGTTTCATCCGATTGGCTTACCGTTGCAGTGCCGCCATTTTGGATATAAACATTGTCAGAGTAGATTGGCTCGGTTCCAAGGCTCCACGGGCAGGGATTCGTGTCGGACCAATCGCCTGAAGTGACATTCCAGTAGTTATCTGCCGCTATCGTAAAGGATATATTCAAGAGTAGTATTGCCGCCGCAATTAAGCACCACATTCCCGAACGGCGGCATATTAACTTCGACAACTGATTAAGGATTTTCAGTTGCATTCCGCCAGGCAAAAAAAGCCTCGGGTAAACATAAAATCGAATGGATTTTCCAACACCTTGTTTACATGTCATAGTACCCTCCCCAAAATGAAAAAATATTATTAGGACTGTAAACGATAACCGGGAACCTGCCGCGGTTAACGTACTATTTACCGGCACGCGCAGTAGGAAAAAACCAAACAAATTGCCCGAGAGAATCAACCGCCATAAGCAGCCGACAAAAGAATGTCCTCGGCGCTTTGCCCTTTCGGGCCGAGGATGGCTTGGGTCCGGTCGCTAACGCTGTCACTAAATTCCGAGATTACAGAAATTGAGGAACTCTAACAATATAAATCCCCCCTCACCGCCGGCCCCTCGCCTGCGACCAACCGACCATGCTACACATGGTAAATGTCGGTGCCCGGTGAGGGGAGCAATGTTAGAATTCCTAAGTGATATACACGTAAACTAAGTTTTTGCTACAAATAAAGCAACAAATTTGTTTGAAAAGTATTTTCCCGGATTTGACCGACATTATTTCTTTTTGCCCCTTCCCCCTCTTTGAAAAGGAAAGGAAGGGAATTGCTAAATAACATAAGTCCCTGTATCTTAAGGAGTATGTTCTATTCCAAACCGGCGCAGGCTTTTCTCGCCTGGGGGGGATCGCCTGCGGTTGCGGAGTTTTTGCCATGACCGATCCGGCGGAGAAACCGAAAGGGCGGATCAATCCGTTGCTGGATGACGCGGATTTCCAGATCGCCGCCGAGCCGGTAAAACCAAACTCCGAGCCGGTCGAGTCGCGCGTTGTGCCGGAGTTCGTGAAAAAGCATATCCAGGCCGCCGAGCAGAAGCGCGTCAGTGCGGCCGAAGAGTTGCCGCCACCGCCGCGTTGGCCCATGCTCAATGGCATATTTACCTTTCCATTCTACCTGAACACGCTTAGCCCATTGTTGTTCATTTCCATCGGTCTGATGGTCTTTGCTGGCGGCTGGAATTCTTGCCATCGGGTACACCGCATCCTGCTATTTTAGCATTATCGAAAGCACGTCGAACGGTTGGGATACCTTCGAGATCTCGCCCGGTACCGAATGGAAAGAGTGGACTTGGAGCTTCCTCCATATAACCGCGCTGGTGTCGCAGGCGGGCATAGTCGGATATGCGATGCAATTGGTTTGCTCCAGCGATTCATGGCTGCCGATGGCCGCGGGCACGCTGGCGGTTTTTCCACCGGTGCTCTTGGGCGCCTTGGCGGCCGACGGGGCCTGGGCGCCGCTGGCGATCGGAAAAATTCTGCAAAGTTTTTTCCAAGTAGGCTGGGCATGGTGCCTTTTCTACCTGGAAACAACTCCCTTGATCGTGGGCTGGACATTGCTTGTAAAAACAGGACTGGCCGGGCAGGGGCCGTGGTTGACGCCTTTGTACGCCGCGCCGCTTTTGGCGGTGATTATCTTGATTTACGCCCGGCTAATCGGCAGGCTCGCCGGATGTATTTCGGCGGCAACAAAACTTTCAAACGAAGGAGACGACGATGAAAAACCGTAACGGAAAAAAGTGGATTTTGGCAGTGGCGCTTGGCGCAGTTCTAGTAATCGGCGGTTGCGGCGGCCCGGCGGTCGTGCCCACTTCGTACGACACATTCAATTCCAAGGACGGGTCTTTCCAGATCCAATATCCGGCCGGATGGGAAGCGGACAGCGGCGACCGATCGGGATATGCCTGGGCAAAATTCACCTCCGGCGCCGCGGAGATCTCGATCGACGCGAACATAACCGGTTCGATCATCGGCGACCTCTCCAAGTCGAGCATCATCCCGCTGGGAATCGAAGGCGATCACGAAGATCGCACGCCCGTGTCCTCGGTGCACGCCAACGAGCAGCAGCAGTTCGAGGATTCGGCGGGCGTCAAGGAGGAGAAACCCATGCCCGTGAAAACCGGCTTCCCGGATGCGCGCAAATCGGAATTCTCCGGCACGAAGACCTTCGGCGGCTCGATCCGCGGTTATCGGGTAACGGCCTTGAGCACCGATAAGCGAATCCGCGTGGTCTGCCAGTGCCCGGAGTCAGAGTGGAACGCCCTAAAACCCGCCTTTAATAAGGCAATCGAAAGCGTGTCAATGGGCAAGGCGCATCCCTTTTAAAAAAGCATCCGGGAGCCGGAATTATTTTCCTTTTTCCAAAAAGCGGCCGGAGGTGTATTCACCAGGGGCTAAATATGACTGTTTTTAATTCTTAATTTCGGGATATCCCCATCTACTTTCGTGCCATACCAGCCAGGCGACAAACGACGCCACGCTCAGCGGCAGGAGCATGGCAAAGGCCGGATGGAGGTGTTCAATCAGCAGATTTTCGATCTCGCCGCATGAACATAAAACAAGGGTGAGCCAGGTCAGGACGGTCCAGAGCCGATGCTTTTGTTCCTCGATACTTACGAGCACAGCCCAGGCGGCCGACGGGGCGATGAGCCCATAGGTCAACTGCTCGGACCCGGGACCAAAAAACAACTGCCATGAAACCCAGATCGAGATGATCGCCATCAATAACCGGCCCGTCGAGACAATCCGCCGGCGTTGGTAAAGGCACCACAGGAGCACTGGAACGGCCGATGCCAGTTGCAGGACCTGGTATCCGCGCAGCGAAACGGGCGGCCAAAGATTTTCCCAGATCGTCCAGGCGTCGCGGAACCCGGGCCAGCGCTCGTGGACCTGGTCGTTCATTAGGCTGAAATACCACTCTTGATATTGCCCGACGACCGCGTTAAACGGCCGTGTCAAAAAGGGCAGCAGCGCCAGCGCGGCGGCGAAAATAATAAAACGCCAGGAAAGTTTCCGCGGCCAGCAGGCCATCAGCAAAAGCACCACCGCCATCGGCCAAATCTTGATGAACACGGGCAGGGCCAAGAGAAAGGAAGCGGTCCACCAGCGATTGTATTTGATGGCCACTGCGGCGAAAATTACAATCGCCAGCAAGAGCGAATTGATCTGCCCGGACCAGATGCCCGACATCGACCCCAAGGCCGTCAGCCCCAGAAACCAGGCTTCGCGGCGCGGCGGCCACGCGCCCGGCAGGATTTCGCGCACCAAAAGACGCAGTGCGGAAAGCGTCACGGCAATGTTCAAAACGCCCCACAGGGCCGCGCCAAGCCAATCGGGCAACAACGAAAACGGCGTGAACACGACGGCAAAAGTTGGCGAATAACGATAGATGTCGGTCAATTCGGGATATTTGGCGTGCAAGGGCTGGTCGGCCCACCAATGACGCGAACCCCAGGCATAGACCGTATAGACCGAATGTTCGCCTTTCTGCACAATGGATTTTACGCACACTGCCGCGGCCAGGACAATCCACAGCACGATCGCCAGGCGAATCCAGCGGGCGTCGTCTTGAGGATAACCGGTTTTGCAGTTGGATACGGATGTGCTATCCATGTCGTACACGATGGATGAAAAAGGCGATGGTATGAAAAAAAGCCGGTTTTGTCAATGTCGTCCTGCCTGGCAGGATACTTGCCGGAATCGAAAGCACCGACGAAAATCGTTCCTATGTCATCGTATCCCGAGATAAATGCCCCTAACGCCGTTGACCGTACGGATATTCCCCATTACCACCCCCTGCTGATCGTGCTGGCGGCGGCGAGTGCGGGAATCCTGGCCGATTACTATTGGCCCCAACCATTCGCGACATGGTTCGCGGCGGCTTTGGCAATGCTGGGCGTTTGGTGTTTGCTGGCAAGATCAGGACGCCGTCGAACCGCCGCAGTGGCGATTTTATTGGCCATCCTGTCGATGGCTGGCGCATGGCATCATTGTCGATGGAATCTGTTCGACGAAAACGATTTGGGCAATTACACGGCGGCGAAAAAACAGCCCGTCGCCTTGGAGGCATTTGCCCTTGGCACGCCCAGGCCGTTGCCTCCGTCCGAGCCCGGTTTCATGCAATCGCTTCGCTCCGAACCGAGTTATCGGATGGAGATTTCCGCCGTAGCGATCCGCGACGCCGACAAGTGGAAGCCGATATCCGGCAGGGCGTTATTTTATATCCAAGGCGACGTGCCCGCGGTCGAGGCAGGCGACAGAATCCGCATTTTCGGCGAATTATCCGCGCCCACGCCGGCCCACAATCCGGGCCAGTTCGACCGCGCCGCTTATCTCCGCTCACACAGGATCGGGGCCCAAATCCAATCGCAAACGGAGTGCATTTCCATGGTTCAGCCCGGCAGCCGCTGGAATCTATCGCGTTGGCTGGAAGGCGTGCGCAAAAACGCCGCCGCGCTTTTCGAGCGATATCTCGATCCACGCCAGGCCGAACTTGCCTCGGCTATTTTTCTCGGCGAGCGCGAACAAATCGATTCCCAGCGGAACGAAGCCTTCATGGCCACCGGGACGGTCCACGTGTTGGTAATTTCCGGTCTGCACGTGGGCATTTTGGCCGGGGCATTGTTTTGGGCCATGCGGTGGACACCTATCCCACGCGCTTGGGGATTGACGCTTATTGCCTTGATCACAGGCCTTTACGCCTTGATGGTCGACGTCCACCCGCCGGTTGTGCGGGCGACTATTTTGGTATTGGTAATGTGCTTGTCGATATATCTCAAGCGCCCGGCCTTGAGTCTGAATTCGTTGGCAGCCGCGGCATTGGTGGTGCTGGCCATCAATCCATCCGACCTGTTCAACATAGGAGCACAACTTTCGTTTCTTGCAGTGGCGGCCATCATGTGGTTCTGGCCGCATTGCTTTCCTCTAGTTCCAATAATCCACGATCAGGATCATTTACAGAAAATGGCTGCTCAGCAAATGAATGTATTTTCACGGTCCCTTTGGCATTTGCGGCGTTGTTTCTGGGAACTAATGCTGATGGGCGCCGTGCTTTGGGTGATGACCCAACCGCTGGTCGCGGCACGATTTCATATCTTATCGCCGATCGCCCTGGTGATGAACATCTTTCTTTGGCTGCCGATAACTCTGGGATTGCTCAGCGGCTTCGTGTTTTTGTTTGTTGCGGCAGTTGTGCCGCCGCTGGCCGGCGCGTCGGCCGTTTGCTGCAACTGCATCCTGTGGCTATTGGAAAAAGCGATAGATTTTGCCGCCGCCTTGCCGGGCAGTCATTATTGGGTGTCGGGGCCGGGCAACTGGTGGCTGGCGGGCTATTACGGCGGACTGGCCGCATGGGCCGCTTTTCCCAGGATTCGTCCGCGGCCGCGATGGGGTTTTGCGGTGTTGGCCGGTTGGACCGCCCTGGGCTTGGCCATATCATACGCGCGGCACGATTCCAATCGCTTGCATTGCACGTTTCTTTCGGTCGGGCACGGTTGCGCCGCAGTGTTGGAATTACCCTCGGGCCAAACGCTGCTTTACGACGCCGGCCAGTTCGGCGCGCCGGTGCGGGCTGCGCGGATTATCAGCGGATTTCTCTGGTCGCGGGGGATCACCCGCATCGACGCCGTGATCGTTTCGCATCCGGACATCGACCATTATAACGCCCTGCCCGAGGTGCTGGAAAAATGCTCGATAGGCGTGGTATACGTTTCGCCGGTGATGTTTAAAAACCGGTCGCCGGCCTTGAAGGAATTAAAATCGGCGTTTGCCGCCGCCCGCGTGCCCGTGCGTGAAATTTGCGCCGGCGATCGGCTCGAAGGGGGCGCGGATTGCCGCCTGGAAGTGCTGCATCCTCCGCCGGGCGGCATCCCGGGCTACGACAATGCCAATAGCGTCGTGCTGATGGTGGAATACTCCGGCCGCCGGATTATTCTGCCGGGCGACCTGGAATCGCCGGGGCTCGATAGACTTTTAGCCAAACAACCGCTGCACTGCGACGTGCTTTTAGCCCCGCACCACGGCAGCCGGCAGAGCAATTCGCCCGGCTTGGCCGCCTGGACTCGGCCCGCTTGGGTCGTTTTCAGCGGCGACGGCCAATGGACTCTTCCGGAAATCGACGCAACCTATCAAGCCGTGGGCAGCCATACCCTTCATACATTTCTTTCCGGGGCCGTCGAAGTGACCATCGACAAAAATGGCACAAGGGTCGAAACTTTTTTGAAACAACGGCGAAAGAACGAATAGTGGACAGTGGGCGGTGGGCCGGCTCGATCAGGAGGGCGGACATTCTTGTCCGGCTTGCTCAGGAGGGTGGACATTCCTGTCCGCCTCCAAGAGGACAGGCAAGAATGCCTGTACTCCTATTTTAAAAAAAAACCATCTTCTACTGCCCACTGACTACTATTTATTTTGCAGGCGCCGCGGGTACGTACCCTTTTTGTCCGCCCTCGTAGGAGCTGAATTCGGCCCAGACCGGCAGGTGCTCGGATATTTCCCGGGCCTGCTGCATGGTGAGATCGAACTCGCGTATTAAATCCACGACTTCGGCGCGGCCGGTGAATTCGGTAGTTGCCCGGCGGTCAAAAATAATGTTGTCGACCAGTTGCGTACCCTGGGTATTGGTGGGCGTGTCGGTGATGGCGGCGGTAATGCCCATGATTCTCCCCAGGCCGCCCAAATGATTTTCGTCGGCCTCGAAATCGCCGAGCATGATAATGTCGTCTTCATCCGGCATGTTTTTGCGCACGGCGCGAAAGACCTCGTACAAGAGATCAAGTTCCGCTTCCGGTTTGTCCGGATTGGTGTCGACCGCGATCAATGTGAAAGTAAAAGCCAAGGCCGGATCCACTCCGCGCACGCGGAATGCGCCCACCAGCGGTTTGTGGCGGAAGCGTCCCAGCGGATCTTCGACAAAATGCACCGTCGCGCGATCGACCTCCAGTGCGGTGCGATCGAACACGAATGCGCTGTAATGTTCGATGCCATCGCGGCGCTGGGTCGGGCAAGTGGCGAAGTTGTATTGCCGCCCGCCGGCGGCGTTGATCTGTTCTACCAGCCGGATGAGCACGCCTTGATTTTTCCCGCGGATTCCTTCCAGGGCAATCAGTTCAAAACGCGGCAGCAGCCGGACCAACACGTCGCATATGCGCAGGCTGCCGAGTTTATTCTCGTCCAGCCCGCCCAGGTTGAACGCGGCAATGCGGAAAGTCGGCTTAAGCGGCCGAGGAGCAGGTTCGGCCGCGGATACTTCAGGCTCTGAAGCCTCCTGCCGGCTGTCGCGAGGCGCGATCTTAAAATACGAAAACTTTCCGTTTTCGTAATGCGTTTCAATCCGGTAATTCACGGCCAAGAATCCGCCGATGCCTAGCAAGACGATCAGCATTATTCCGAGAATCACTCGACTCATGGTTCGCCACCTAAAAGGGTTCAGGGTTCAGGGTTCAGGGTTCGGGGTTCGGGGTTTAGGGTTCAGGGTTTTTTATCTTGTTCCCACGCTCCGGCGTGAGAACATTCTTGGCAATTTGCAATCCCCGTTCCCACGCTGGAGCGTGGGAACGAGACCTTGAGCAATCGTTAGGAAAACAAACTTTCCGGGTTTGTACTATAAAGTCGCTGTTTCGCACTACACCTTTTTGGGTGGGGTATACGATTTGTGGTCCTGAATTAGCGGTTGAAAAGGCATTTATTTGGTCAAATTTCGATGATCGATCATGAAATAATTCTCGCAAAACGGCCCGAATCTTGGGAAAATATCGGAGACGGCGGGATTTAGATTGTCTTTATTAACGGGGGGGGCGTATACTAAAACAAACAGATCGAAATTATTTCCCCTTAAACCGAATTGAGGAAATCGCCCGTGGGCCGTTTTTTTTTTCGCTGGCTGATGCTGATGTTTGTTTTTAATGCGGGTTTTGCCTGCCGGGCTGAAGTTTTCGTGCTGGACAACGGCGGACGCATTTCGGGCGAACTGCTGAATCGCCAGGAAAATCCGCGGAAGCAATACGTTGTAAAAGTTGCCGGCGAAGGGCAAATCACTCTGGCCGCCTCGCAAGTGGAACAAGTACTGAATCGCCGGCCGGAGGAAGATGAATACGAAAAGATTCGGCCCGCCTATCCGGACACCGTCGAAGGCCAATGGGCCTTGGCCGAGTGGTGCCGGCAGCAAAAGCTGCCCATCGAGCGCCAGACGCATTTGAAACGGATCATTGAATTGGACCCCAACCATCTCGAAGCCCGCCGCGCACTGGGTTACGTTCAGATCGACGGCCAATGGACCACCCGGGACGAAGCGATGATCGAGCGCGGGTACAAACGCTACAAGGGAAGCTGGAAGCTGCCGCAGGAGATCGAGTTGCTCGAAAGCAAAACCAAGCTGGAAAGCGCCCGGCAGGAATGGATTCAAAATATCAAGCGCTGGCGGGGATGGCTGGGCACCGACCGCGACGCTCAGGCCCGGGAAAATTTCAGCAACATCACCGATCACATGGCCGTCAAGGCCCTGTTGCTCAACTTGCACGGCGACCGTTCAGTTCCGGCCAAGTTGATTTACGTCGAGGCACTGGCTAAAATCAATACACCCGAGGCCTCCATGGGGCTGGCGGTCGCCTCCATAGAAGACCCTGTCGAGGAAGTCCGCCAAACCTGCCTCGATCGCCTGCAAACCGCAAAACGGCCGGACCTCGTGGAATACTATTTGGCCAAGTTGCGGGATAAAAAGAGTTCGAATGCCACGATCAATCTGGTCGGAATCGCCTTGGGACGGATGAAAGATCCTTCGTCCGTAGGGCCGCTGATCGACGCCCTGGTGACGACCCATAAATTCACAATCCCCAAAGCCGGCGGCGATAACAGCATGTCCACCTCCTTCGGCAGCGGCGGCGGCGGGATGTCCGTAGGCGGCGGACCAAAGATCATCTCCAAGCAGTTCGCCAATCAGGCCGTGCTCGACGCGCTAACGGCAATCACCGGCCAGAATTTCGCTTTCGACCAGGCCGCCTGGAAACGCTGGTTCACCGCGCAAAAAAAACCGGAAACAATCGACGCCCGCCGGGATTGAAAACCGGTCTTAAGTCCCC
>JBEKGL010000151.1:0-7921 GCA_050012815.1 Thermoguttaceae bacterium | reverse complement strand
AGTCCGATCGAATGACCCTGGAGGAAAAGATTAAAGCATTTCTCGAAATCGGGGAAAAGCAAACAACAAAAGGTGACAACATCCTAGTTGCACTCGATATGATTTTCGAGGCCCGATATGGTTGGCCTGAAGGAACAGTCGCAAATATAACTCTCGCAGATATTTTTTTGGCATTGGAGCACGCAACGGATTATGACGATCCATCGAAGCCAAGTATTTGGGAAATCACGAAATAATTAACAATACAAAAAATGTGGGTGTTTCACCGCTGTACTTGAAAATCTGTGAAAGGATAGCAAGTCATGCAAATCAAATGCGAACATTGTAAGACACTCCTTAATGTGGACAACAAATTAACTGGACGAAAAGGTAAATGCCCAAAATGTAATAATGTTATTAACATCACACACCCAGAACCAGAAATCCCGTGGGATCAACCCGACGGACTTCAACCCCCATCAATACAATCTTGGGATCAACTCGATGATGATGCATCTTTCCGTGAACCAGTAATATACGGTGCAGTTGCCGAAGAAAATAAAAATAAGCAAAAGAAACAGAAACCTATTGCACACTATATTTCAGGAGGTATCGCCATCATAGCCATTATCGCTGGGGCATGGTGGTTCTTTGGAGGTGGTTTCGATAAACAAGAGGAAACCAAGCCAAAGGTTTTTGAGGAAACCAAGTCAAAGGTTTTTAATGAGAGAGAAACTGTTAATGTGGGCTATACTTCGTATGCTGTGTGGCACTCATGGTGGTCGAATCAACTCAGTGAAAATGAATTCCTCAATCAGCGGCCTAACGCCATGTATCTTTTTGTGGAATTATCCGTTCGGAATGATGATAAAAAATCCCGAATGGTTCCACCGTTCACTCTCATAGATGAAATTGGGCAGGAATATGAAGCAAGTAGCAATGCGTGGGCGGTACAAGGATCTATTGGCATTTTAGATAGTCTTAATCCTTCTGTGAGTAAACAAGGATTCGTGGTTTTCGATGTACCACAACAACACAAATATCGTATTAAATTGTCTGGTGGTTATTGGTCGCTCCAAGATGCTTATGTCCAACTAACTCCAAAACATTAAGGGACGCCTCCATAAAAGAAGAAAAAGAGAAAAAAGCAACGATTAAAGATGAATAGATATTCGGTGAAGACTGATAAAGGAAAAATAAGGTAAAGGAAAAAGGAAAGGAAAAGGGAAAGGAAAAAGGGGTCGGGAGTCTTTATTTTGACAGAAATGAATAATACCCTAAAAAAGATTCATAAATCCTTTATTTCTTTCCCACTTTGAAATCGAATTGAAAGTTGTTAAAATAGATAGGGTATCATTTTCCGGAGTATTACCGCCATGCAAACCATAACTCTAGATCTGCCCGAGGATGTGTTTGTGGCCATGCGGCGTTCGCCGGAGGAGTTTGCCCGGGAAATGCGGCTGGCCGCGGCCATGCTCTTGTACAGCCGTGGAATAATCTCCCAAGAAAAAGCCGCCGAAATAGCCGGATTGAACCGAGCCGAGTTTATTCAGGCACTTGCTCACAACGAAATAGATGTCTTTCAGGTTGACTCCGACGACTTGCAGCGGGAATTAAACCGTGGCTGAGCCCGCATTTATTTCCGGTGCATGCGCGACCAGAATTGCCGTGGATTGACGATTCGGCAGCGTCCAAAATGCTTCAGGATCAGAAGACCGTCGTCGCCGGTGACGAGATAGTCGGCCCGTCCTGTTTTGACCAGTCCCAAGACGTGCAGATCGTCGGCATTGCGGCAGGCGTCGTAGGCCCATACGGCGGTTCTCTTACTCGGCGCGCGTCAAGCGAAACTGGCAGTGATCTTCACTGCCTGCCGGGATCGGCCCCCACACATAAACCTCGCCCGCATTCTCCAGGAACCCACTGCACAAGTATTTTCCTGAGTGTTTATGCACCAGGAAGTAGGAAGCATGGTCGGCGGAAGCGATGAGCTTGAACTTATAGTAATCCTCTTGGCCAGGGGGAATCGGACCCCAGAGGTGGATCTTGGCCCCGTTCGTGGTGTCACCCGTGCAGATATACTTCCCCGAGTGCTTATGGATTAGGTAATAGTAATCCTTTTCTCCGGAAGCAACGAGTTTGAACATGTAACGGTCGGCGTCGCCCTCGGGGATCGGGCCCCATAGATGGACAAACTCGCCATTTTTCGTGGCGCCGGTACAGACGAACTTGCCCGAGAACTCGTGTTTGAGGTAGTAGAAGCAATCCGTTCTCAGTGCCGGCGGCTGTTCGATGCGTAACATCTCATTTGCTTTGCCTCGTGGCGCCATACCGGGCTTGGATCCGCGTAGAACTTCCACTCGCGTTTGAGGAACACCGGTCTCCACCCAAAAGCCGTTGCCAACATTTGCCTTCGCCCACTCGTAGGAGATTTCACCATAGCCGCCTAGCCCCGAGTCCTTGGTGATGAACACACCGCCGCCGGGCAGAATGGCGTCGTCTCGATAGCCAACCAATAGGCGACTATGAAAGGAACCGGCCGCAACCGGCCACCCCTTGGCAAGTATTTCCTTGATGCGAAGTAATTGCTGGTCTGTTAGATGGAGCTTCATATCATCGAGGGGCTTGTACCAAGTGATCTTGAGGCCCAGCGCCTTGATGGCCCTGGCGCTATGGATGGCTTCGGGTGAGGGCCCGAGTTTGGGATCGAAGCGACCCTGATAAGGCATGAGCCGCTCTGTGCATATACCGTAGAGCTGATAGCCCTTGAGCAGATCCTCGAAGAACTGCCCTCGGTCCTCGGTGTGATTGTTGATAACTTGGTTGCAGGCCCAGTTGATATATTCGACGCTTAGAGGGCACCCCTTGCCAGAATGCTCCGAGACAGCGAACTCCATGGCCCACGTCGTTGTAAAGACGGAGCATGTGTTGCGGTCGCCTTGAGACCTTGGCTCAAGGCGCAGTCTGGCGAATTCGGGACGCAAGTCCACAGCAGCGGGAAGTCCAGGTCCTATTCGCCCGGATGGTTGAGTTTGCGCGTCGGTTTGAACCGCCAAAATTACCGTGGCAGCAACGGCCGCCAGAACGCCCACTGCGAACCGGACGACCCGGGGCACGGCGCCGCACATCATTGCTGCCGTTGCCGGGCCGTTGGGCAGTCTGTGCCAAAGGAACGTCTTCATGGCAGTTTCCTTTGCATTGGAAGATTTAAGGATTACTGTTACTGGCTCGTTCAACGTCTAATACCGGCCTGCAGGCGGTTGTGACCGGCACGAGCAAATATTTTCATGGGCCGGAGCGGCTAGTTTGGGAATCACCCGGGGCAAGGTCCAGACAATCGACGCCCAGCAAAGTGCCCTTGGAGGCGCCGTTTTGCCCCACGAGTTCGAAGGTCACGGTATGCTGACCCGGCTCCATGTCCACCGGCCCAAGGCGGATCCGACCCGAGGGAATGACCCGCGGGGCGTAGCAGTCGAGTGACTGCGCCAGCCGCTTGCCGTCCAGCGACACTCGGACTTGGCCGTAGTCGGGCGCCATGGTCAGGTAAAGATCGAGGTGATATTGACCGGCACGCGACACCGGCAGGGCCAACACAACGCCGCCGCCCTTCTGGCAGTAGAGCAGCAACTGTTTATGGCCACTCCAAGTGCCGATGCCGAACTCGTCCATTTCCTGGACTTGAACCCAGGCGTTCTTCTCCCGCACCACTTGGAGCCTCTCGGCTTCGAGCGGGTGTTTGACGGTGTTGTTGGACGGCAGGGACATGCCGTGCTTGTATCGCCGCGTCATGAACCACAGAACGATTGCGGTCTGCTGCGGCGACAGCCGGGAATAGTCCCGTTGCCAGTAGCTCATGATATTGGTTCGATCGAGCGGGAATTTCTTTCCGAGCAGAACGACCTCCCGCACTTTGCTATTTTGCAACTCCTGGATGAACGGATCCGGAAGCGTATCCGACAGGCCATCGCCATCGAAGCACGCCGGATCGCCGTGGTGTTCGGCGAGGAATGCCTCGGCGCGGGCGAGGGTCGGGAACTCGGCCGGAAAGGTGTGGACCAGCCCCATGTAGTGCCCCATCTCATGTGCCAGCAACCCGATGTTCCGACCCGTGGCCTCGAAACCGGGCATGATGACGAAGTTGTAGTCGATATCGCCGAAGCCGCCGCCGGTCGGGTCGCGTCCCGGCCCATGGCGAAACAATACCGTGAGTTTGCCGTGAAACTCGGCCGCCAAGGCGTTGCCCTGGCGTTTGGCCTTGACCCAATCGGCATCGGCCGTGCCGGTGATGTTGTTCAGAGCGGTGCTCCGGCGATCGGGGATCCCGCTCTTGGCATCATAGATCAGGCGGATGCCCGAGGGGCGGTAGGACTCGTCGGCGTATTTCACCCATTTTTCCACTTGCTCGGGCGTGATTTCCGTTGGCCGGTCCCCGTTGTCGTCGACGATCCGCACCGGCTGGACTACAACTTGAAAGTCGGCCGGCTTTTGGCCGGACAGCAACAGCGCGCAAATTAGGGTGAAGTTCAACATGTTAACCTCGGCAATCCATTATATTTTGAGCGATACCCTTGGGAAATAGGGAGATTCAGCCTCTCAGACGGTTTTTGCAGATCGATGGAAGCCGATTCGTAACTATTGTTCCTGCTCGTCTGTTTCTTATACTGCCGCAGCGACAATATGTGACCGCAGATTTTTCGAGCGTTCTTACTTTCCATCCACGTTGGCGGCCGCCGGCCTTTTTCTTCCTTCTCTTTTTCTTTTTCGGATTGTTGTTCTAGCAGGATCGCCCGCGAAGTCCCTTTGCTTGACATCGCAATACTTTCGGGTAAACTCGTCATTGTCGTAATCGTGGATTTGGTCACGGTCGGCATTGAGTGTCAGGTTCTAAATGTCGGGATATACCAGCAAAAACTCCGGGAGCAAGCTCTCGGGCTAAACTTTTTAATTCGACATTCATTATCTGACATTCAATAAAAATCAATCGGATTTTGCAAACCATGATGATGCGTATCTCATCCGCCGTGTTTAAGTGGCTGGGGCGGTACGAGTTTACCGTGCTGCTGGGTGTCTTGATAGTCGTGGCGGGCACGTGGGGATTCATCGCCCTGTCCGACGTGGTGAGCGAAGGCTGGACGCAAAGTTTCGACGAGTCGGTGCTCCGCTCTTTGCGGCGGCAGGACAATCCCGCGCTTCCGATCGGGCCGGACTGGATGACGGAAGTCGCGCGCGACCTGACCGCGCTAGGCGGAGTCGCCGCAATGGTGTTGATGACACTGATTGTGGCTGGATATCTGTTGCTCGACTGCAAATATGCCGGAATGTGTTTCGTTCTGGCGGCAGTAACCGGCGGGCTGGTGCTGAGTTCCCTTCTGAAGGCATACTTCGACCGTCCGCGCCCGGAGATCGTGCCGCATCTTTCCAGTGTTTACACCAGCAGTTTTCCAAGCGGACATTCGATGATGTCGGCCGTCGTTTACCTGACACTCGGAGCGCTGATGGCGCAGATGGTTGCCGGCCGGCGACTGAAGTTCTATTTCCTTGCCGTGGCCTTGCTGCTGACCGGCCTGGTGGGGATCAGCCGGGTTTACATGGGCGTCCATTATCCGACCGACGTGCTGGCCGGGTGGACGGCCGGACTGGTCTGGGCCAATGTCTGCCTGCTGGCGGGCCGCAAGTTGCAGCGCCGCGGCATCATTGCTAGGGAAGACTGAGATTTTTGCCGGCTACGTGTTATTGCGCGGCTTAACGACAGCGACCAAGCGCGACTGCCGGTCGCGGCTTTATGATATGCAAGCGCGACCAATGGTCGCGGCTTTACATAACAAAATACTGTTTTTTTGCATCACATTGCTTTCCAATCCAGCGCCCGGCGGGCGATTTCAAAGGCCGCCCTCGGTCTGCCCAGCCGCCGGGAATTGGCCTTCATTTGACTCAGTCGGGCGGGATCATCCATGAGCCTGGTCAACTTGTGCGAAAGCATGGCGATGTTATTGATTTTGATTGCCGCTCCGTTTTCCAGGAGGAAATCGGAGTTGCGATATTCCTGGCCGGGAATAGGATTGACTATTGCCATAGCCGCCCCTCGGGCAAGGATCTCCGAGGTGGTCAGCCCGCCGGGTTTGGAAACCACTACGTCGGCCGCGGCAATCAACTCGTCGATCTGATCGCTGAAACCCAGGATCTTTACTCGGTGGCGCTCAGGGATCTCTATATGCTCGAGCCGGACTTTTAGTTCCTCATTTCGACCAGACACCACCACAATCTCAAGCGGCCGCTGGATAGAGAGCAGCCCTAGAAATAGGTTTTCCACGGGGCCCACGCCAAACCCGCCGGTGAGTTGCAGCACTACCGGCCTGTCGTTGCCCAAGCCCTGCCGTTGCCGGCAAGATTGGCTATCCTTCTCCTCGGTAAACACGGGATGGACGGGGATGCCGCTCACGGTGATATCGGATTCAGGCACGCCCCAGTAGGCCAGGTAGGCCGCACCATCTTCCGTGGCCGAAAAGTAATGGTCGCACGGCTGATTCACCCACATTCGGTGTGTATCGAAGTCGGTTGTCACCGTGAGATGAGGCGTATTAATCCGGCCTTTGCGGCGCAGCGAGGCAATGATCTCGGCCGGAAGGAAGTGGGTATTAATGATGATGTCCCATGACTCACTGCGCAGCAGCTTCAGGAAGCGGCCCAGGTTCAACCGCTCGACCGCCAGACGCAGCCGGTCGCTCTTGTGTTGCGGTGAGGGTTGGCGGTCAGTCATGTCATAGACATAGCCTAGAACGTGCGGGGCCTTATTTACCAGGTCGAAGTACGTTTTGGCGTAGAACCGGCGGAAAGTGGCATTGGTCAGTTCCAGCACATCGATGTTCTTGACCAGGGCCTCGCTGTTGAGTTGCCGCACGGCCAATTCAACGGCCTGTGCAGCCCGTAAGTGTCCGGCGCCCACGGCAGCGGAAAGAATAAGGATTCTCTTGGATGGCATTTGGAACTCTCTTGTGAATTACAAACTGAATAACTATCGACTTTTACAACGCGAACCTCGGTAGTGGACCAAGGCTTGTTCGACAAGATGACTCGCAACCAAAAACAATAACCCCCGCAATTTCCGAAAAATGCGAGGGTATGCGATACTGTACGAGCATTCAAATGGGCGGCACTGGATTCGAACCAGCGACCTCCACGGTGTGAGCATGGCGTTCTAACCAACTGAACTAGCCGCCCGGAAATTATGTATCAATACATGCCTACGACAAGCGTGGGCATGGCACCCAAGTATGGCACTTAATTGCGGATGTAACCAACCGCCTTTCCACAACAGAGATTATTTTAATCAGTTAATGGTTTGATGGAAGTGGTCGGCAATAAAAGAAGGTGATTTTTCGATTATTAAGCCACGGGGGGTTCAAATTTGGGGGCGGTAGGCTCGTCGTGGTCGGATGGGTGGTCCTCGAACTCTGAAAGGTTGTAGGGATCGTCCCGGGGCTTTGAGTTCTCGATTGCCGGCCGGCTTGGGGCGGGCGAGGTAATTTCGGAGGCGATTGCTCTGATTTCATCTTCGACACTCCTCATCCCACGCCTGAACTCGGCAAGTTTTTGTCCCAAGGACCGGGCAACTTGAGGCAGATTCTGGCCAAAAAGCAGGACTGCGAGCACCAGCAGGACTATCAACTGCGTTGGAGCAGGCAGGCCGAGAAAACCAAATACACAATCCATCCATTCACCTTATCCAAACGGTTAAGCGCAAGCCCTTTTCACTGCCCCCCAAACAACAATCCATATTAAATTCTATGGCAACGCAATTACCTGTCAAACCCTATTGCAAATTCAATAACTCACAACAGAGCCCGCGCCGTGGCTTCGTCCATGACTAATTCACTCCAGAGGCGAAGGCGGGGGGTTGTTAGCAATGGGCGCAAGGCATTGGCGCGTGTCAGGCCGCAAATGCCGC
>JBEKGL010000150.1:0-7931 GCA_050012815.1 Thermoguttaceae bacterium | reverse complement strand
CTTTGTCCGCGACGGCTACTCCGGCAGCGGCGGGCGGCGGGCCGGAAAACGTTTTCTTAGTCGTAAATCCCAAGAGCTTGGATTCGCTTACCATCGCCCATTATTATATTCAACTGCGGCAGATTCCGCCCGGCAACGTGTTTTATCTCCCTTGGGATCCCAAAGCGGAGTTTGCCTTCATCGAGGACTTCCGTTCCAAGCTCCTCAATCCCATAATCGAGGCCATTCATTCGCGGCGCTTGTCGGCGCAAATCGATTATGTCATATATTCAAGTGATTTTCCCTGGGAGGTTCTGCTTGAAAGCGACTTTAAAAAGTTCACGAATCCTTTGCCGGTTTCCGACGAATCCGGAAAAGGCGATTTGCAACAACCGATGCCCGGCCGTCCGACTCTGTCTAAGATAATCACGCCCGTTGGTTCGCTCAACGGCCTGACCTACCTTTGGCAATCGGTCCTCAAGGGCGAAGCGGATTATTTAGATCTTCAATCCAATCGTTACACCCGTTTACCCGATGCCCGACAGAAAGACATGCCCACTCTCGGTTTTCGCAGCGCCTGGCAATTCGGGCAACATGGCGAACTGGTCGGATCGCAGGGCCAAAGTTACCTGCTCTCCGTGGTTTTGGGAGTAACGTGCGGCCGGGGCAACACAGTGGACGAAATCCTGCAATACCTTAAACGCAGCGCGGCGGCCGACGGGACCCATCCCAGCGGCACCATCTACTTTGTCAAGAACGACGACGTCCGTTCCACGGCCCGCCACGACTTGTTTCCCGAAGCGGTCAAGGAACTCGAAGAACTGGGCGTATCCGCGCAAATTATCAAGGGAACCGTGCCCATAAATAGAAAGAACGTCCAAGGCGCGGTCATAGGCACGTCCGATTTCGACTGGAAAGCCTCGGGCAGCACGATCCTGCCCGGCGCGATTTGTGAACATTTAACCAGTCGCGGCGGCATCATGTCCAAAGACGCCGACCAAACGCCTTTAAGCGAATTCCTCCGCAACGGAGCGGCGGGCGCCAGCGGCACGGTTACCGAACCTTATGTCATTATGCAAAACGCCGGAATCCCGCCGCGCGGTCAACCTAAATTTCCTCTTCCGGAAATTCAAGTTCACTACGCCCGGGGGTGCAGCCTTGCCGAAGCTTTTTATCAGTCGGTCTATGCGCCATATCAACTGCTGATTGTCGGCGATCCTTTGTGCCGTCCCTGGGCGAACATCCCCAAGGTAAAAATCTCGGGCGTGAAACCGAACTACATCGTCAAGGGAACATTGACGCTTTCACCCGCGGCAACCACGCCGTCGGGCCGGGGGATCGACCATTTCGAGCTATTCGTCAACGGTTCCCGCGCAGGCCTATGCAAACCGGGAAGCACGCTTTCGCTGGACACCGCCCTTCTGCCCGACGGGTACCACGAATTGCGCGTGGTGGCGGTGGAAAGCGGCTTGATCCAATCTCAAGGCCGCGCCGTCTTGCCCGTCATCTCCGATAACCACGGCCGAAAGATAGAAGCCAAAGTCGTTTCAAAAGGCGTGATCCGGCCCGATAATCCCCTGATTATCGAGGTCAATTCGCCCGGCTCGATCGGCGTAAGCGTCCTGCAAAACAGCCGCATCGTGGGCCGTTTGGCCGGCGAACAAGGACAAATAAAAATCCAATCCGCCGACCTCGGCTCCGGACCGGTACGCCTGCAAACCGTGGGCTTAGGCCAAGGCGATCCCAGCACCCACGTCATGGCGCTCCCTATCGACGTGTCAGTTGAAACATCGGACAAAAATAATCCCCAATCCCCAGCCCCTAATCTCTAATCTCTAATCCCTAATCCCTAATCCCTAATCCCTAATCCCTAATCCCTGCCCTGTCATGCACGAACATTTCATGCAACTCGCCTTGGAACAAGCCCAGCAGGCCTTGCGAGAAGATGAAGTGCCCATAGGCGCGGTTGTCGTGCGCCAAGATAGGGTTATTGCCTCGGCTCATAACCAGCGGGAACAACTGCACGATCCCACCGCGCATGCCGAAATGATCGCCATTACCCAGGCGGCCGAGTCGATGCAATCCTGGCGGCTGGACGGGTGCACGCTTTACGTCACCCTGGAACCCTGTCCGATGTGTGCGGGGGCAATCCTCCAAGCCCGCATTCCCATGCTGGTTTATGGGGCCGCCGATCCCAAGGCCGGGGCGGTTCATACGCTCTATCACATGCTCGACGACCCCAGGCTGAATCATCGCTGCCAGACCGTGGCCAACGTCCTGGCCGAACCTTGCGCCGAGATTCTCAGCCGTTTCTTTCAAGCCCAACGCCGGTTGGGGAAAAAATAGTCGATGCGTAAGTCTGGTTCTGTGAGACGGCAAAGAAATAGGAACGACCGATGAGCGGCCTGTGGCCCGGGTAATTATCGGTGACCGGCCCACGCTGCTGCGGTTGATTCTCGGTTTTATCCCATACCGATGGGTGGGACAGAACAATTGCAGGCTAATTCGAGTTATCTTATAATGGAGATGTGTGTTACTAAAAACACCTTGTATACTTTAGTGGTTGCGTTCTTTGTGACATACGAGCCGTTGATTGCGCAAGGTATTGTGTAGTAAGTGGTTGCGTTAAACGGAACAGAATTCAATAATCGGTGCTCTAGTGCCATCAATTGCCTCCGCAATCATGCAAAGAATACGCCGGTTTGCCCGGAAGTGCGCCGAAATTGTAACCGGCATCCTGACGATCGCGTTCAGATGGAACGTGAAAGAGACCCTGATCGCCTGGAAAGACTATTTTCGCGAGACCGGTCAGTGGTATCTGGGCAGTGCGGCCATCCATGCTTTGGTTCTTATTATTCTAGGCTTAATATCAATGGCCGGATCCAGCGTGGTTGTTGGCACCGGCGATGTCGCGCCGACGTTTAACGCCACTGAGAGCGAAACCAGTCCGCCGCCCGCGTTCACCCGTTTCGAGGTCGGCGATGCTCCGCTGGAGCCCACCGAGTTAAACCCCGAAGCGCTCGCCATGTTCGAGGCCAAGCCCATCGCCTCGCAAACGGCGATTTATTACGACGATTCGCCGGAATTCGTGGAAGCCGGCGGCGGATCGGCCTCTGATCTGAAAGGTCCGCAACTTGGCGGCTTGGGTGGATTCAGCGTAAAGAATCTGCCCGGCCCGGCCGGAAAAGGCGGCGTGGGCGTTGGCGCTGGATTGGGCGATAAGCCCGGCGTCGGCGGACAAGGAGAAGGTTTCGGTTTCCGCGGCAAGGGGCATCGCGAGGCACTGCTGGGGACGCAGGGCGGGACCAAGGCCTCCGACCGTGCCGTGGGCGCTGCCCTTAACTGGCTCCATCGCCATCAAAACGCTTCAGGCAAATGGAGCTTGGATTTCAGGCATCAGTGCAAAAACAACGCGTGCTCCGGGCCGGGCGCGATCCGCTCCGACGAGGCCGCCACGGCCATGGCCCTGCTGCCTTTTTTTGCCTACGGAATAACCCATAAATCCAAAAGTATATACCAGCAAACCATTTCCAAGGGACTAGCCTGGCTCATCAAACAAGAAACAGCGGATGGCAATCTGGCCCCCAACTCCGAGCAACCCATGTACGCCCAGGGCCTGGCCACTTTGGCCCTGTGCGAAGCTTACGGCCTGACCCATGACGAGCATATAGGATCGGCCGCGCGAAAGGCGGTGACTTACGTCATACGGGCCCAAAATACATCCACCGGCGGTTGGCGATATTTTCCCGGCCAGCCCGGCGACACCTCGGTTACCGGCTGGCAGGTGATGGCCTTAAAAAGCGCCCAATTGGCCGGTATAGCCGTGGAATCCAGCGTTTTCGACAACGCGAAAAAATGGTTCCATGCGGTGGCTAAGGGCGAACATCTCGGCCTGTACTCTTATCAGCCTTACGACCAGGTGACTCCCACCAGGACCGCCATAGGCATGTTGTGCACGCAATACTTTGGCATCGATCCGAAGGATCCCGCCATGCTCGAAGGCAAGCAATACCTTCTGCAAAATCTTCCCGACGGCCAGATACTGCGGAACTCATATTATTGGTACTATGCCACGCTGACCATGCACAATTTCGGCGGACCGGAATGGGACGCCTGGAACCGCAAGATGCGCCGCATACTTATCGAAAGTCAAGAGAAACAAGGCTGCGCCACGGGCAGTTGGAATCCGCTTGAGCCTACCTTCGACATCTGGGGCGAAAAAGGCGGCCGGCTGATGACCACCGCCTTTAACGCCCTCACGCTCGAGGTCTATTACCGCTATCTGCCCATTTTCCAAACCGATTCGCTGCTGCCTAATCCCCCGCCAAAGCCGAAAGACCAAGATAAAGATCAAGAAAAAGCGGATAATAAAGAACAAAATAAGGAGAAAGAAAAAGACGAGGTATTTCCCTTTTAATCCGCGGCCGAAATTTTTTTACGCCGATACCTTCACGCCGATCAGATTTTCCAATCGATCGACGAACTGCCGCGAGGCATCTTCCTGCGATCCGCTAAAGGCCAAAAACATCTTCGCCAAGTACCAGCGCAAGGAAAACAAGGGATTAAGCAGGCCGGGCTCAAAACCGCCTTCTCCAAGGAAGCTGAACAAATGCACCGTGCTGTCGTCGACCAGACGCAGGTTTACCGAAAAGCAGTCCTTCGAGTCGCCCGTTAGACCCAGACTTGTAAACGGCCCCCAATCTTCATACTCGTAAATGATTTCCTGAATGTGCCCGAAGGGAACAACCTTGACGCCGGTGAAAAACCAAAACAACCGCCGGCGGATAACAACTACCTTGCGATCGGCGTCCACAATCACCCGCCGATAGATCAAAGTCAGCGACAAGAGCCACCCGGCAATCGAAGTGCAGGCGCTCAACTCGTCGCCCTCGTCCCTGATTTTAGGGCATATTGCCAGAAATCGGCTGCGGTATAACAGGCCGTGCAAAACTATAACGGCCAACAACCCCGCCAATACAATGCCCAGCAAAACCAAGGGATGCATTCCCAGCAGGTTCGTCAACCAATTGCGTCCCATCGTTACGCCTCGAAGCGGATGCTAAAAACCGGTTCGTCCGATTTATTACTCGGAGCCGGGCCGTGCCGGCCCGGAAACACCGGGGCGACACCCCGGCTCTGACTTTTCACATTGCAGTTGTTTTCCGAGACTCAATAGCCCGAGTGCTTTCTCCGTTTAGCCCGGGTGCTTGCACCCGGAGTTTTTCACGAAAATTATAGCCGTTAACTTCCGCGAACGATCGCATTATTTATTTTTTCTCCCCGCCGGGCAAGGTTATTTTGATATTCCGAAAGGACACCGGGCCGTGAGTGCCTTGAAACATAAGCGGTCCTTGCGCGGCTTCTTTGCCGGTCAGTCCGCCGGGCGTGGGGCCTTTCATTTCCACGTTCTCCTGGATGACCTGCCCGTTAAGCGTCACCTTTGCGAAGCGGGCGTCGGCGGTTTTCTTGCCGTTTTCAAAGCGCGGGGCTTGGAACTCGACGGCCAGACTTTGCCACTCGCCCGGGGCCTTGGCCGCGTTCAGCTTCGGCGCGGCGGCCTCGTAGATCGCGCCTAAATCACTCCACGTCATCTCCTTTTTCCCAAAACTGTCCAGAATCTGAATCTCGTATTCACTCATTACAAACACGCCGGAGTTCGATCCTTTGGGAATCATGAACTCCAGCTCGATGTTGCAATCGCCGAATTTCAAAACGGTATAAATATCCACCCCGGGCGTTTCGCGGTTGATAAGTTCGCCGGGCCGATCGCCGGGCAAGGAAACTATCAGGCCCTGGGGATTTTGCGGATCGACTTGGGCCGCGCCCACGGTCCATTTGCTCTGATTCCGGGGCTGCTTTAAGTTCCAGCCTTCCAAGTTTTTGCCGTTAAACGGTTCGATGATCTCGGCGGCCGCTTCCCTGGATTTGGCGGGTTTTTCTTCCGGCGGGGAAATATTTTCGTCCGCTTGCGCCGGCTTTTTCTCAGTGGTTGCCGGTTTTTCCTGGGGGGCAACCGGTTTCTCATCGGATTTTTCCTCTTCCTTTTCGGAAAGCGATTCGCGGTACGGCTTATTGGCTTTATAGGTTTCCAATTCCTTCTTGAAATCCTCGGCGTGATCCTTGCTTCCGATCTCGGCGGATTTTGTCGACCACTTGACGGCGTTGTCGAAGTCGCCGGTTTCGGCATAAGCCGCGGCAAGCGTGCTGAGGATATGGGCCTGCTTGTACTCGGTCGATTCGCAGGCCTCGGCGGCCATTTTGACCGCCCGCTTCCCGTCGCGAAGTTTATCATCCGGCGAAGTGGCCAGCACCCAGGCGAAATTGTTCAACAATCCCGAGTCTTTCGATAAAATCTTATCCTTGCAGGCCTTTTCATAATCGGCCACGGCCTCGGCCTGCTTGCCCAGGTTCAGGAAGGCATCGCCGCGGGCGTACAAGATTATGGCGTCGTCGGGATGTTCTTTCAGAAATTCATTATAGGTTTCGATCGCCTTGTTCGATCGTTTTTGTCTGACGTAGACAATGCCCATTTGCAAAGTCGAGACGGGATTATTCGGCTCGAGTTTCCGCGCCTTTTCGGATTGGGCCAGGGCCTCGTCGAATTTGCCCATCTCGGTCAGTATCACCGCGTAAGCCCGAATGGCAGTGGCATTCTTGGGCAGCAGTTGGACTACTTCCTTGGCGTCGGCAAGGGCATTTTCCTTGTCGCCTTTTTCCAAATACAGCGCAGATCGCAGCAAGATCAACTCGGCATTGCTGGGATCGAGCGCCACCGCCTTGTTCAGGTCTTCAAGGGCCTCGTCGAGTTTTTTCTGTAATAGATGTATTTGCCTCATTCGCAGCAAGGGTTCGATGGAATTGGGGACCAGTTTCCGGGCCTGATCGAGGGCCGCCAGCGCTTCGTCGTACTTTTTCATCCGCGCCAGAATCACCGCCTTTATCTCGATGGCAGCCGCGTTTTTCGAATCCAGTTCAATGGCCTTGTTCAGATCGGACAAAGCCTCGTCGAGCTTATCCAGGCCCGCAAAAACAATACCCCGGGCGCTGATGATATTGGCGTCGTTGGGCGCCAATCGCACCGCCTCGTTCAGATCGGTCAGGCGCTTTTCCGGATTTTTTTCCATTTCGGCGCGCATCACAAGCGCTTTGGCGTGGAGCGGGGGATCGTCGGCGGTGAATTCGACGGCTTGATCGACGACTTCCTTGGCCCGCTTTTCATCGCCTTCGGGCAGCGAATTCAGTTGGGCGATTAAAATCAGGGCCTGCGGTTGCTTGGGATCCAGTTTGACCGCTTTTTCCAGGTCTAATAGGGCAAACTGCCTGAAATTCGGCCAGCGCTGATCGGATGGAAAACTTTTTTGAATCGTCGCCGTAACCGCCGTTGCCCGCTGCACCAGGGTCGAGGCCAGAAGTTTATTGGCGAACTCGGTGTTCGACTTGTCAAGCCCTTTTTGCAGCGCGCTTTCAGCCAGCCGGATGACTTCTCCCAAATCGGTCAGGGTTGTAGCCGACAATTTAGCTTCCGTGGCCTTATCCAGGTCTTCTTGCCCGTCGTCGGCCGCCCGGACCGGGAACGCGGAAAATGCCAGGGCTATCAATATCGCCGTGAATAATTTCTGATTTCGAAAACGCATCTTGAAACCTCCAAATCCATAATTACGAAACACCAAAAACTCCGGGCACAAGTGCCCGGGCTAAACCATTAATTCGGCGTTAATTATCCGATAAACAATAAATGATATACTATCCGCATTGCTTCCGGCAACCGCGGCGGATCATTTTTTCTTGATCTGTTTTTCCGGCTTTGCCTTTTCCGGGCGTTTTTGCGCTTCTGCGGGTTTCACTTCCGGAACGTCGACTTTCTTGATTTTGTCCGCCGGTTCCACGGGCTTAGGCTGGGGTTTTTGAGAAACCTGACTGCTGTCTATCAACATGTAGCCCGCCCAAAAAAA
>JBEKGL010000149.1:0-7962 GCA_050012815.1 Thermoguttaceae bacterium | reverse complement strand
CCCGGCCGATTCCAATCGCGACATGAACGTCGGGCGCACGCCCGTGGCTATGAACTTTCCGTAGGCCCGGCCGTGCTCGTCAACGCCTTCCTTATCGTATCGATAAATGTCTTGCATCACGATGGTATCCTGTTCCATGCCCACTACTTCGGAAATGCAGGTAATTTTACGCGGTCCGCCCTGCAAACGGCTGGCTTGCACAATCAGGTCTATGGCGCTGGCGATTTGAGTCCGCATGGCTTTCAAGGGCAGTTCGAAGCCGGCCATCATGATCATCGTTTCCAGCCGCGCAAGCGCGTCGCGCGGGGTATTGGCGTGCAAGGTGGTCATCGAACCTTCGTGCCCGGTATTCATGGCCTGGAGCATGTCCAGGGCTTCGGATCCGCGGCACTCGCCGATGATGATTCGTTCGGGCCGCATGCGCAGGGCGTTTCGCACCAAGTCGGTGGTCCAGATGGCGCCCTTGCCCTCGATGTTCGCCGGGCGGGTCTCCAATCGCACCACGTGATCCTGTTGCAACTGCAATTCGGCGGCGTCCTCGATGGTCACTATGCGGTCGGTGTTGGGAATAAAGCTGGAAAGAGTGTTGAGCAAGGTTGTTTTGCCCGAGCCCGTGCCGCCGGATATGAGGATGTTCAGCCGCGCCTTGATCGCCCCTTCCAGGAGCATGACCATCTCGGGAGTGAAACTTTTGAAGTTCAGCAGTTCCTCGAGTTTCAGGGGATTCGTGCCGAAACGCCGGATGGAAACGCAGGCTCCATCCAGGGCCAAGGGGGGAATGATGGCGTTAAAACGCGATCCGTCGAGCATCCGCGAATCGACCATGGGACACGTTTCGTCCACCCGGCGGCCCACTTTGGAAATTATCCGGTCGATTATCTGCATAAGATGCGTGTTGTCGCGGAAACAAACGGTGGTCTTTTCCATCTTTCCGCGGCGTTCGATATACACGTTCTTGGGGCCGTTAATCAAAATATCGCTGATCGAGGGGTCTTTCAACAGCATTTCCAACGGCCCCAGACCGAAGGTCTCGTCGAGCACCTCGTTTACCAGCCGTTCGCGTTCGTTTCGATTCAGGAGCGTATCTTCGGTATCGCACAGATGCTCGACGACCAGGCGTATCTCGCGCCGCAGCGTTTCGCCTTCCATTTCGCCCACTCGGGACAAATCAAGCTTGTCCACGAGCTTGTTATGGATGCGTTGCTTCAGTTCCTCAAAACTGTTTTCTTTCGAGTCGGACGTGCGTAAAGGTGATGCTATCATGGGTATGGCGGGTAATCACTCGGTGTTTAGGAACGATTTCGGGGATTTGCAGTCCAATAATATCCAAGAAAAGATAGCTTATTGATGCGGCAGGCAATTGAATTGGCGACCGCGCCGATCGCCCAATCGAGCAATAACGATTGTATCGGATATGCCGTTTGCCGGGAGGAGTAAGACGGCGGGCATTGCTCTACTTGCCGCTTCTTGTCGGCCAGAGTTTTAGCAGACTGCTTAGGCCGAATTTTTTGCCCGTGCTTTCGACCGCCTCGATCTTGCCGTCGTTTGTCAGAGCGCCGGCCAGTTGGATAATCGACTGTGTAACGGCGGCCTTGGAGGCTTGCTCAATCAGCGGCACGCCGTTGTTGCGGGCCTCGATCATCGTGCGATAATCGTTGGGCAATTGCCAGAAGATTTCCTTGCCGATGGTTTCTTCCGCTTTTTTCATGGTGATGTGGCCGGTATCGAGTCCCACGCGATTGATGATGATCTTCACCTTTTCGGCGATGCCTTCCATTTCATTGAACGACATCATCAGGCGCACCACGTTTCGCAGGCAAGGCAAATCGAGTTGCGCCACCAGCAGGATATGATTGGCCATTTCCAGGGCGATCATGTCGATGGCAGTGTAGCCCTTCGACAGATCCAGCACCAGATGGGTAAAGGTGGCCTTCATCAGGCCGATTACGCGCTGCAGATCGACCGAAGTGATCAACCTGACGTCTTCGAGCTGGACCGGCCGCGGCAGCAGGTACAGCCCGGAGGAATGTTTGGTCAGCGAACGTTTCAAAAGCGTGAAATCGAGTCTTGTGACGTTTTGGGAAACGTCGACCAGGGTATAATCCGGAATGGTGTCTAAAAACACGTCCGCGTCGCCCAGACATAAATCCAGATCGATCAAGGCCACCGAGTTTTTTTCTTCGCGGGCCAAGGCGCATCCCAGATTTACGGCCAGACTGGTTGTGCCCACGCCTCCGATGGCTCCGGCCACGGCGATAACCTGACATCCGCGGGGCTTGTTCTCGCCCCGTCCGAATCGCCGTTCGCTGATCCTTCCCAAAGCGCCCAGCAAGTCCTCGATCCGTACGGGTTGGGTGAGGAATTCCTTGGCCCCCGACCGCAGTGCCTGAAGAATCAAGCTGCCGTCGTTGGAGGAGCTGACGACCAGCACCGCGCAATCGGGCGAAAGGGCCGTCAACTTGCGCACCAAATCCAGCCCCTTGGGCGGATCGGAATCGATGGCCACCAGGCCGATGTCCGGCTTGGTTTGAGTCACCACGTCGCCGAAGAACTCGTAGCGGGAACATTCGGCTTCCAGCCAGATCATGTCCATGCCCAGCAACATGCCCTTTAGGGCCTCGCGCTGCGTGTCGTTAGGATCGACGATTGCCAAACGGAGAACGTTACTCATAGGAAATCTTTAAGTTGCATGTTCTTAGTTGAGTTTAACAAATTTTTCCCCTCGCCCTTTTGGGAGAGGGGCAGGGGGTGAGGGAGTGGAAAAATCGCGTAAACAAGGCAAAACTTTTCCCGGTCCATAGCCCTCACCCTAACCCTCTCCCAGTGGGAGAGGGGATTTCAAATTGCAAATTTCAAATTGCACGACAACCCGGCAAAAAGCGCGCAACCTTGTATACTTTACTTTACTACGTCATAACCAACAGGGCCGATGAATCCGGGTGGACTGTTTGACGCGCCGGATGAAGAATTGCCCGATGGGTTGTTCGGTTTGGATGAAGTGTAACGGCTATAAGGAGCGGACGAATCGCCGCCGCGCCGAGCCAGATTCGCGGGGGCGGCCGTGGCGGGGGTGTTTTGGCCGTCGGAACGCATCGCGCCGGCGCCGGAAGCGGGAGGCGTACTTATTTGTTCCGGTCCGATCATACCATCCTCGGGCATCGGCGTGGGCGATCCGTTACACGGCAGGCATCCTCCGTTGTTGCCTGTCGGGCAGCAATTCGGCACCTCCAAATGACCTTTCATGTACAGTTCCCAGTCGGTGGGGCTGGTGGTTGCCATGCCCGGACCGCAAGGTGGAACCTCGGAGGCGTTCATGGCGTCGACCAACTCGGGCGTGACCAGGATCAACAATTCAACCTCATTGATGTTTTCGTGCACGGTACGGAATGCCGGTCCTAAATAAGGCACCTCACTGATCCAGGGCAACCCATGGTTTTCCGACTCGAGGCGCGATTCCACCAATCCGGCGATGGCCAATGTCTGGCCCGCCATCAACTCCACGGCCGTGTCGGCGTAGCGTTGTGTGAAGCCCGGCACGGTTGTCCCGGAAATCGTGGTGCCGTTGGCATAATCGACTTCGGTTATGTCGGACCTGACTGCCAGGTGGATTTTGCCGTTGCCCAACACCGTGGGAATAAAATCGACTTTCGTACCGTAAGGCTGAAAAGCTATGGCAACGCTGCCAAGTCCTTGCGGCTCCGGATAGGCTACTATTCCGCCGGAATTGAACTTCGCGGCCCGGCCGCTTTGCGTCACCAGCGTCGGTTCCGACAATAACTTTAACAATTTGTCCTCACGCAAGGCGTCCAGCACGCCGAAGAAGGCGCTGCTGCCGTTGGAAATGTTAAAGGCGAATGTTCCACTGATGGGATTATTGGATGTGGTTGCAGCCGCCGGACTCGTGCTGCCTACTCCCGAGGGAAGCAATGGAGAAGTCGGCGCCAACAACAGGCCGCTTGCACCCGAAAATACTGTGTTCATACCGTTGATTTTGGCCCAATCGAATCCAAATCTGCGCAGTTTCGTCCGCGATACTTCCATCACTTTCACGTGCAAGAGCACCGTTTGCACCCCGCCTATGCTCATGTTGTTAATCACATTACCTTTTCCATAAAACTTTTCAGCTATTTCTTTAATTCGATCGATATTTTCGGCCCTGTCGACAAAACCCGAGATTAATACCGAACCTTTAACCGGGATGATATTCAAGTTGGAATCGGGGAACTGGGATTTCAACAGCATTTTGAGTTGTACGGCGTCGCCAAATACGATCACGTCGACGGTGAATGGTTTCTGATCCTCGCCCCAGAGATTGACCTTCGTAACGCCGGGCGCCTTGGCGGAGACCAGCACTTGGGTGGGCGACAGCGGCGCTATGGCCAGTATCTCCGGATTGTCGACTTGCGTTTGGAGGATCTTCTGTCCGATCGTGATAATCCGGCTTGTATTCACGCTCATTTCCATCCGCTCATTAGATGATTTCACCTCGAAACTAATGGCGGTTAGAAGCAGTTTATCCGGCGCCGGTATGGACGGCTCCCTACTATTATTCTGATTATTTGCGTTATTATTCCCGGTTGGTTGAGTTTGCGCCATTGAACAAAGGGCAATACCGCAGACAATCGCCGACGGCGCTAGCATGCGCCAAAGAGTGTGTTTAAACATCCTTGTTTTCCTTACGTTTTAATTCCGGGCTTCATGCACTCGGAATGATTCATCCCTGAATTTTATTAACTAATTATATGGGTTTGCCCTCATCTTAACCCTCTCCGGGCACCGACGGGCACCATGCGTAGCATGGTCGGTTGGTCGGGAGAGGGGACTATGTTTATTCCGTCCTGGAATTCGATGAATTCTTCTTATGGTCCGATGCGTTGGCGGCATCGGGTTCGGGCGGAGAGGCAATCGGAGTCGCGGCCGGAGACGCATCCGAAGTCGGCGGGATTTTCTCACTGTTCCCGCTGCCCGTTTGGTCCGTATCCGTCTTGCTTCCGCCTGAATTTTTTGTGTTGTCGTCGCTGATGATTCGCCATTGCCCCAAACTCGGATTTTCCGCAGCCGCGGTGTTATTCCTTTGCATAACCACGTCGTTTGGTCTTTCGGGCGGTTGCAGAATCCGCATCGTCCATGAAATAGTCGAGGGGGGTTGCGGCGCTTGTTTGGCTGTCGCGTTGGCCTTCATTTGATTCCATAAATCCAACATGCCCGATTTATTGTCAGTCTTTTTTTGATCGGCCGATTCTTTATTCCGGTCGGCGAAGGCTGAAAGGCCCAGCAGCTCCTCCGGCTTTGCCGAGGCGTCTTCGGCATGGGCGTTGTCGTCGGGGCCCCTCATCACCAGGCGGATTTTGCCCATTTCACAGGCCAAGGTCACCTTGGCGGCCTGGGCCGGCGTGACCAGCAACGAAATCGTCTTTGCAACTATGGATTTATCCTTGCCGTCCTTGTCCAATTCCACCACGTCGTTGACGGCAAAGACCTTGATGTCCTGCAACACCGTTCTGGTCGAGGTTTCCCGAATATCGTGTTGTGTATTGCCGACTAAATAGACCAGCACGTCCACCCGATCTCCGGGCAGGATCAGGCCCGAGCCGCTCACCGAGTCGACCTGCACCGAGACAACGCGATATCCCAGGGGAATGACCGCGCTTGCGCCTTGCGAGGAGGCCCCTTTACTGAGTAATTTATTTTCCAGAATGGGTTCGCCGTCATAGAGTTTTTGCCTGATGCGCCGCCCTTCCACGTCTTCGATTTTGGATAGAGCACCCGCGGGAACTTTGCCCTTGGGCCAAGATTCCTGTCTTAGCACGGCGGAGGATAAAGACTCGCCCAAGGGAATATCCTTATTGGCGACGAAGATTGGCACGGTGTCTCCGGCAGGCCCGGACGGCTCGCTATTCCGCTTTGCCATTACCTGTGTTATGCCGATCGAGGCAACCAGGCCGCAACCTAGCGCCAACATCAGCAAAGCCATGGATTTGGCTCGCATGAGAACCCCCAAGCGCCCAACACAGGGCTTAAAACTTTAATGCAGTAATAATCGTTATAACCGTTAAACTCACCCTTCCAAGGATGGGTGAGTTTAACGCCTACTGTACTGTTTCTCGGCGCATTACAGTAGATGCGCTTAATATCTTGCTTCCGTTTCCAAACATTGACGTGGGAAGCCAACTGACATTACTGAAAGGCACCGATACCTTGACCTTAACCGGCTGGCCATAAGTGGCAGTGCTAGGGTCAGCCACTGCCCATGTTGATCCGCTATCAGTACTTATATATGCCGTAATGGTTGCCCCATTAATACCCGCCGAGACAAGATAGGTGTTTATGGTGCTTGTCACTTGCGACAAGCTCGTTTGTCCCGTCGGCGGATCTATTACTCCAACTCTGGCTCCTTCTCTTGAAGCATTTGTTAAAACCTGTTGGACCATGACCATGCGTCCATACTCGATCATTCCAAAAACAAGTATGAAAAAAACCGGGGCAACTACGGCGAACTCGACGGCTGCGGCGCCTCGTCGTTGTCTTCGGCATATCTGACAAACTTTCTCTAGCTTAACCTCGACGTTTGGCAGATTTCGGGAAAGCGTTGGGCCTTTGACCCAGGCTAATTGTCCTGGTTTTCCATTTTCCTCTTGTTCCCACGATCCTGTGTGGGAACCCAATTTTGATAATGTGGGTAATTTCATGGCAACATTCCAGTGCAGATAAAATAGGTAATCGTTCCAATGGCAATAGGAATTCCGTAAGGCAACAACAACATGGAACTCTTTCGCTCGGCGGCGATCGTGGAAAGCTGGTTTGGTTCGCGGATTATCCAGATTTCAAAAAGGATGGCCCAAAATTGGTGCAAATGACGGCGCCAACTGTGTTTCCACAAGACCATCGCCAAGGCGATCGCGCCGCCGATCAGCGCGGAGATGCAAAAAGCATAAAAGGTGTTCGTGCCCCAGATCCAGGCCCCCACGCCGGCCAGGAGTTTTACGTCTCCGGCCCCCATGCCGCCGATGGCGTAAGCGGGCAGCAAAAGCCCCAAGCCAACGCAGGTCCCCACTAAACTCCAGCCAAAACCTTCCCAGCCGAAATAAGCAATGCTGTAAATCCAGCCGGATATGATAAATGGAAAAGTGATCCAGTTGGGAACTTTGAGTTTCCAACCGTCGATGATCGCCGCTATGACTAGTACTCCGCTGACAAGCCAAACAGGCCAGTTTTCCGTAAATAAATGGGAAAGCGAGTTCCACAACTGCATGACTTTTCTCTCTGTATAAGGTTTCAGGGTTCAGGTATGAGGACTTTAAAAGTCGTCATACTACCTGGTTCCCACGCTCCGGCGTGGGAACTGCGCTATAATTCTGTCACCACGGAGGACCGTGGGAGCAAGAGAGGATTCGGGGATTGAGATTCAAGGATTAAATATTCAGCGATTGGAAAATTCTCCATCAAGTGCTGAATCCTGATCTCCGAATCCTCCTATTTAAATGATATGTCAAAAAAATCCCCCTCGGCGCTATTTTTTTAACGCCGAGGGGCAAGATTCCGGTTATCGCGGTTGTGACACTCGGGCCCGGGCAACAGGGCCCATTGTCAGGCATCCAACTTGTTTAAGTTGGCAGCGTGCTGGAAACCTTGTCGAATGTCGAACTGGCTTTTGTGCCGATCGAGCTAATCGCCGTCAAGCACACAATCACAATCAAGGCCAGCATCACCGCATACTCGACCGCGGTGGGGCCATCCTCGGAAATGAGGAAACGACGCAACCTCAGAGCTAGCGACTTCATGAGTATTCCTCCATTCCAGGTTTATTTCCCAAAAGGGAAATACCGGATAATAAGAAAAAAAGGGTTCCGTCGCGTAATTGCGTCGTCTTGTCGGCGCCGGCCTGCTTTATCACCCTCGGGAGCCCGGCTTTAGTAAAAAAAAAGGCCTCCTCAGCGTCGTTAGCGGATTTTTGGTTTTCAT
>JBEKGL010000148.1:0-8000 GCA_050012815.1 Thermoguttaceae bacterium | reverse complement strand
ATTTTTGTCTCGCCGCATTATCACCGCCGGCGCCGAATAGTTTTTCGGAAAGACTTTTCAGAAGCGAGGCATCGGGTTTCTTTTCCTCGGCCGTTTTATCCTCGGTTGTTTCGTCGTTTTCCGGGGCTTGGCCGGATTCATCGAGCACGAAATGGAACTCGATTCCGGCGTGGGGATCGTCGGAGGACCCATTTACGTGAAATTTGACTTTGCCGTACAGCGGATGCTTCGATTGCAGTTTGGGATAGACCTTGACTTCCTTGTCCGGTTCGGTCGAACACGGAGCGTACTGCCCCCGCGTCAACGAACGGCCTTGGGAAGAATCGGTTTTGTCGAATGCGGAGACTTCCCGCATCTCGAAAACTGCTTCTTCCGGGTCGGTTTTGTCTTCGGCGATTGCGAAAAAAGACGGTGCGACGCACAAAAATAATAAAAGCAGGCCGATTGAAAAGAGCGCCGGTTTAAATCGCATTTTTACTCTCCTGCGATGTAAATCATCCAGCCGTTGCGTTCCCGCGCCGGAGCATGAGAACGAGAGGGTGGGGAATGGTTGGCAGGCGTGTCCGTTGGTTCGTTCCCGCGCGGGAGCGTGGGAGCGAGGAGGTAATAAAATACGCGAACCTTGTTCCCACGCCGGAGCGTGGGAACAAGATTCAGCTAAATTCATTTCAATTGCGCAATCACATCACAGGCACACTCGGTCCCGGTTTTGCTGCGGGATCGATTACGCTGTCGTTTTCTTGATCTATCTCGAAAGGATCGCCCTTCATTTTAACGTTGACGTGATATTCCTTGGCAGGTTCGGATGGTACTCGCCACGAGTACCGGCAGGTGAAACCTCATCCATACTCGAAACTGCCGCTTTGAACGACTTCGCCCTTGGGGTCCTTGATGGTGAATTCGGGTTTAGGCGGCCTGCCTCCATTGACCGTCATGTCCGAAACCACCTCGCCGACCGAACCGACCAGCGTCATTGCCAACGAGGCTTGTTTGTTCTCACCGCTGCCCTGGAAGTAGCCGACCGACACCAAGGGTTTGTATGGCGGGCCGAAAGGAAATTCTACGGTCTCTCCCGCGCTCACTTTGACGGGCTTGTATTTGGCGGTCGCCCCGCCCGTGACGTACGTGAAACGGCGGCCTGCCGGCGCCGCAGGACTGCTACCGCCCAGCAAATTCTCCAGCACCTTGCCCAGGGCCAGCAATCCCGAATTTTCTTTCGCGTCGTCTTTTTTCTCCTCCGGTTTGCTCGGCTCCGGGACGTTTGTCAAGTCGATGGTGTAGGACAGCAATTTCCACTGGCCCTCGGGTATGGAAATGGGCGTATCCTTTTCGCCGCTGATTTTGAGGAAACCGTTGTCGCCATAGATCATCGCGCTAAAGCGGCCGTTGGGATTGGTTATTTTGCCTAGGGGCGTTGAAGAGGGAGCTAGCGTGAGTTTATCGCCCGCCGGCGAAATTTTAAGGTTATAGTAGCGGCCGTCGATGTCGACCATTTTAGACACGTAATGCTGATAACTGTTCGAAGTCACTTCGTAAGGCGACGTGTAACCCGTGTTGCCCTGGTTGGGATCGATCAGCAACATGTCGCCTTGTTCGGGATAAAGTTGCCCCCTGGAGATGTTATTGGAAATACTGATCTCATCATCGAATCGCCCATTGCTGTTGAAGTCGATCAAGACCACGTGCCGTTTTTTTCCATCCAAGGTGATGTCGCCTTCGCGGTATGCCGCCGAACTGATCTGTACGATGGCATAGCTGAAATCGCGTGAAGCATTTACTTGGCCCCTGAGGAAAAAGGCATAATCCACCGGAGTCCCATCAACATCTATCGTGACATCTACCCGAGGAAACTCGAACATTTTGTAATTGGCCGGTAAACCTCGATTCGGCAGCGTTGCGGCTTCGATGACCTTGTCGTCGGTCAAGTCGCCGTTGTGATTTGCGTCGAAATAGAGCCGGTTGTATGCAACCGCCTTGGGCTGCTTCGGGGCTTCGGCATCTTGATCGGATGATGATAGGGCCGAAAGCAGGCTGCCGGCAAGGCTTTTTGTTGATTTGGACTCGGTTTTCTTGTCGTCCGTTTTGGCATCGTCTTTGGACTTAGAATCCTTGTCATCGGACTCGGCCTTCTTCTTTTCCGATTCCGGGACCACTTCATCGAGCGCGAAGGCGTATTCCTGAGTTCCAAACTTGGCGACTCCGCGGAACGGATAGTCAGATTCGTATTTCGGCTCCTTTTTTACAATCTCCTTGAACTTGGCCGCCGATTCGGCCTGTCCGCCGAAGTTAATTCGGCTTTTCCCTTCTGGCCCGATTTGGGCTTGGAACATCTGAGGTCTTGTCGCCCGATAGATGTAGTCCGATGGGCCGTATGAATTTCGCGATTCCAATCGCTTGATCTCCAAGTTGCAGGTTTCCTCCCCGGCGACGGCATAAGCGGCAAAGGCCGCAACGGTTGCCGCAACCGCCGTTAATAAATATCGCGACCATGTTTTCATGAGATCGGTCCCTCCATTTTCTTGGTTTTTAAAGATTGGCACGGCATCGGATGGTAGAAAACATGACCGGGAACCTCGTCCGCGAGGTAAGGCCTTGTTTTTGCGCCGATGCGTGCGCGGTGCTCTAAAGTCAACTCAGATGGTACTCGCCGCGAGTACCGGCAGGCCGGGCCTCAGCCGTATTGCAGCGCGATGCGCTCGACGGCTTTGACCCGAGAATTGCCCTTTGTGAATTCGATCCTTCTTGGGCGACTGCGGTCGATCAGCAGCAGATAATTGCGCAACTCAAGGGCCGACACAGTCGGCTCCATTGCCGTTGCAATTACTCCAACGCGATTTAGCGGCCGCAGTTGCATTATATAATCCTTACCGTTGCCGGGCGGCTATATTAGCAAAGATACTAAACAATAGCAGATAATATATCCGCTAGCAAGGGCACGTCAACCCCCAACTAGGGAGGCATTGGGAACAATTTGGGCGTAAATTATTCGCTTATCACACTCGTACTTCGTATTTAACCAACCTTCCTTTGAATAGTTTCCGCAAAATATTAAAATCATTACGTTTTTAACCGGCATTTTGATCTTTGGAATTATCTATTTTCGCGTCGAAATGGGCAAAAGCAGTGCCCACGGTAATGGCATTGCACTTTGTGCACTCCAGGCAGCGGACGCAGCGTAAGCCATCCACGCGCCATTCGGGACGCACACGGTCGCGGCAAAGACTTCGGCAGCGGCTGCAATCCTTGCATCGCTCCTTATGAAAACGCAGGAAAAACAGAGAAATGGGGTCGAACAGGCTGTAAATCGCCCCCAAGGGACAAAACAGCGTGCACCAAGGCCGCCAGGTAAAGAACGTGGCCAGAAGAAACAGGCCCAGGATCACGAGTTTTATAGCCGTCGGCCAAACAATGGCCTTGCCCGCGATTGCCGCCTGCGCCATGCTGGGCACGGCCCCTTCCAAGGCGCCGGCCGGGCAAAGACGGCAGAAAAACAACGAATGCCCTTCTCCCCAAAAAAACGGAATTGCAAACACAAATACTATCAGCGAGACGTAACGGAAGCATCCCATCCAAGCGGGCAGCGTAAACTTGGGCGTGGGAATTCGCGCCATCAAATCCTGCAAAAACCCGAATGGGCAGGCCCAACCGCACACGAAACTCCCGAACGCGGCCCCCAAAAAAATCAACATCCCCAGAGCGGCGAACGGTATCAGGTGAAGGGCGCTAAAATTGGCCAGCACTCCGATCGGGCAGGCAAACGTGGCCAGGGGACACGAATAACAGTGGAACACCGGCGAACAAACGGTGTGCATGCGGATCATAAAGGGATCCAGCCAGGCAAACAGAAATCCAGCTTGGATCCACCATCGCCAGCGGGCAAGTCTCGATGCTACCGAACCCGAGTTGTTCTTGGCCATGGACGCCATGACCTCCTTTCAATGCACTCACGTAGGGCACAGCGAAGGCGCCTTGCCGCTGTAGGTCCGCTTCAGTTCATGGGATTTATTCAAGGCCACTCCGCCCACGGTCACATCGCGCACCAGGTCCGGCTCGGATACGTTAATTGCGACTTCTTCCGTTTTCTGCACCGTCTGTTTGCGCATTTGCGGCGGTCCGCTAAACATTTGGTCGCCGGGAAAAGGCGGCGGGATCTGCGGCGATGCGTCCGGGATCTCGATCGGCACTTCAGTTTTCCGTTCCGTCAAAACCGGCACGAAATGGAATCGTGACCCGTAAATGAGCGAAGCCAAGCCGACGATTAACAGCAATCCCGGCAAAATACCTCGCCTGATTAAAGTCCACATGAACAATCAAGCTCCGTATGGATCGTTTGAAAAATGGCGGAGGCGAATGGGAATCGAACCCACCCGGGACCCTTGCGAACCCCACACTGGTTTTGAAGACCAGGGACGCCACCAGACGCCAGTCACCTCCGCATAAGTGATCAGTGGGCAGGGTTCAGGGTTCCAATATAAAATCGTATGTATACTTTATACACTAATTGTCGGAGGTTAGTAGCCATCAGCCATTAACCTTGTATACAAATCCTGAACCCTGAACCCTTTCATACACTGAAATCCTGAACCCTGAACCCTTAACCCTTAATCTTTTTGTAAAACGCCATCGTGGGCGATCCGCCGAAGGCAATGCCCATCCAGGCCGCCTCGTCGATTTCTGCCTGTGAAAAACCCATTTCTCTGGCTTTCTTTACGTGGCTTTTCACGCACGGTTCGCATTTGGCCAATACCGACAGGGCAATGGCGATGGCCCGCTTGGTCTTCCCGTCCAATGTTCCGGGCGAACAGGCAGCATCGAGGAATTCCTGGAATTTCCGCTCCGTTGCGTCCGCGCCGCCGATTTCGCCCGCGGCAAGCGGCTCCGATCCATGACTACCTTCGCAACAACCCATGTTGATCGTCTCCTGTTTGATAGACTGTTTTCCGGTAGCTGCTTTCCCAACAGCCATTGTATCAGAGGCTCTTACCGACGGCCTAGGGGCGGGAAGATGCCGCCGCCGGTCGGATCGCAAAAACACCCGGCCCGATCCCGGCCCCAAAACTTTGCCGATTATCGTTGCATCCGGGACTCCGGCCGCGTGCAGTTTTTCCAGCAGATTGTCTACGGCGTCTTGTCCGATAGCGATCAGCAGCCCGCCGGATGTTTGCGGATCGAAGCAAAGGTCCGCCATCCCGGGCAGCACATTCTCATCCGTGGTCAGGCATTGACCGGATGCTTCCCGGTTCCGTTCCAACGCGCCGGAGGCAATTCCGTCGGCCAGGCATTGCAACACGCCGGGCAGCAAGGGAAGATCGTCCCAGATGATTTCCACGTCGGCCTTGCTGGCGGCGGCCATTGCGGCCAGATGACCCATCAGCCCGAAACCCGTCACGTCGGTGCAGGCATGCGCGCCAAGCTCGATCATCAGTTTCGAGGCGACGTTGTTAAGCGCGGCCATGGATCGTGCGGCCGCTTCCGGCCCGCCGGCCGGCGCACGGCCGATCTGGGCCGCAAAGGCCATGATTCCGGTGCCCAGCGGTTTGGTTAGAATAAGTCGATCTCCCGGCCTGGCCCCGGCATTGGTTACGATCTTGTCGGGATGGACGATTCCCGTTACCGCGAATCCGGCCTTGACCTCTTTGTCGTTGATGCTGTGTCCGCCGACCACGGGCACGCCGGCCTCGGACATCTTGTCGATGCCGCCGCGAAGAATCTGGTTCATGGCGTCGTCCGGCATGGTGCGGATGGGAAAGCCCACGATCGAAAGAGCCGTGATCGGCCGGCCGCCCATGGCATATACGTCGCTCAGCGAATTCGCCGCCGCGATCTGCCCGAACGTGTAAGGGTCGTCCACCGAAGGGGTGAAGACATCGACGGTTTGAACCAGGGCCAGGTCGTCGTCGAGCTTATACACGCCGGCATCGTCGCCGGCCGGTGCGCCCACGAGTACCCGCGGATCGTCGAGAAAGGGAAGCCCTTTAAGCACCCGCTTAAGCGTTGCTTCGTCGATTTTGGAAGCGCAGCCCGCGCTCTCGACCAGTTCCATCAACCTCACCGGCCCGATCTGGCCGTCCACCCGCTCGCCGGCGCAAGGACAAATATCTTTTTCCCGAAGGATATCGCAAGGGCAGGGCTTTTTGTAATCGCAAATGCAATGACCCAACCGCATCGAGCGTGCCATTACCCGCTTGCGCTTCTCCATGTCCTTCATTGCGACACCATGACGATATATTTAGTCAGCGGTAAATTAAAAGTTATCTCAATTTTATCACTTACATGATAATGATGCAAGCGAGCGGAATTCATGCGGCCGGCGTGCTAAAGCCGTTTGACTGCCGCCAGGCGAGAATCGCCGCGCCCAGCGCGCAGGTCAATTGGGGTTGCGGAGCGACTATAATTTTTTTCCCCAAGATTGCGCATAAAGCGGCGTCCATGCCCGGGACCATTGCCACTCCGCCGGTCAAGGCTATGGGCTGCGCCAGGTCACGGCCCGACATCGCAGCCACGCGCGTGGCAATCGACGTTAATACGCCCGCCACAATATCAGCGGACGTTGTTCCCGAGGCCAGCAGTCCGATGATTTCCGTTTCGGCGAATACAACGCACATGCTGCTGATGATCGCCGGGTTGCGGCTTTGGCCGGCCAATTGGCCGAGACGGTCCAATTTAACGCCCAATTGCGCGGAGAGCATTTCCAGGAAACGCCCGGTCCCGGCCGCGCATCGGTCGTTCATCACAAAATCGCCCACCGTGCCGTCTTTATTAAGCCGCAGGAGCTTACTATCCTGCCCGCCGATGTCGATGACGGTCCGCACGTCGGGCATGCGGTGGCGAACGCCCCAGGCCTGGCAAGTAATCTCAGTGATCGTTTTATCGGCGAAACTGATTAGTTTGCGTCCGTATCCCGTGCCCACGATAGCGCCGACCTGGTCCCGGCCGATGCCGTTGGCGTGCAACAATCGCGTAAACAGATTTCCGGCCAGTTCATCCTGATCGATGCCCTGATCCACAACGCCGCCGGCCACAACGTCGAGACTGCCGGAGTCCAGCAGCACGACTTTGGTGGTTCTCGATCCGGCGTCAACTCCCGCACAAATCATCGTTGGTTATCTTCCTTTCAAAACAGGATGACAGGCATTCTTGCCTGTCTTTTTCAGACCGGACAAGAATGTCCGGCCCTCCTGATTTGGCTAGTTTATTTTGTTACGACTCCTTACGGTTTCGACCAATGCTTCCAATCGCGTGCGCAACGCCGGCTCGATCGCGTCGGTGATCGGCGGCACTTCGATTTCCAGGATGGGGACGTCGATCCGCGATTGTATAACGTCGCCGATCACCGCCGCTTCCATGGCGCAGTGGCTTGCGCCCGGAATGCGTGAAATCACCAACGCTTCCGCGCCAAATCGGCCGATATCGGCGAGAATCCTTTCCGCCCGATCCGCCGGCGAGCCGACCATTGGGTCGGCCAGGGCCATTCGAGCCAGCGATTCCATTGGCGGCAAATCCACGGGTATGGCGTCCAAGGCGTGAGGGAACATGTAGTCGGTGCCGCACACGCGGCCGCCGGCTTCTTCCAGCAGGTTCATCGCCCGCAGATCGGCCACGGGGTTCACCCAGAAAACTCGCGCGGCGTCGGCCGCAAGCACGCCGGCCTTGGCTTGCACTCGCCGCTCGACTTCCTCCAATAGTTCCACGAGCACGCGGACCGTTTCATTATGATCCGAACAGAAATGAATCGCAAGCATCTCGGCAATCAGCATTTCGAGGGCCGGCAAAGGGCACGGATCCGCGCAAAAAACGCACTGCCTGAGCGATCTGAGCAAGGAGCGGACCCGGTTTGCCCGATCGATCCCCGCCGAAAGCAGTTCATCGGTCAACTTTTCGCCGGAATACGCCTCCAACGCCTCACGGACCCGCTGGAGTTCCATTTTCACAAAAGCGACCTGATCGGCTGGCGCCCGGAATCCGCCGGGAAGCTCGACGGTGTGCTCAAAAGGCTCCGG
>JBEKGL010000147.1:0-8009 GCA_050012815.1 Thermoguttaceae bacterium | reverse complement strand
TATTATGGTTGAATTTATCATTGCAACGGGATTGGCTTTTTGGCTTGGAATCCTCACCTCCATAAGCCCCTGCCCTCTGGCTACGAATATCGCCGCCATCTCCTACATCGGCCGCCGGATGGGAAACTCCCGGTATGTTTTTCTCGCCGGTCTGCTCTACACCCTGGGCCGAACTCTTGCCTACCTGGGCCTGGGGGTCGTGCTAGTTGCATGCCTGCTTTCCAAGGAGCAAATCGCTTTGTTCCTGCAAAAGTACATGCACTTGCTCTTGGGACCGATTCTGATTATCGTGGGCATGTTTTTGCTACAACTTATCCATTTCAACATGGGCGGCGGGGGCATGAGCGAAGGACTTCAAAAGCGGGTCGATGCCATAGGCATTTGGGGCGCGCTTTTGCTGGGCGCGGTATTCGCCTTGTCGTTCTGCCCAGTTTCAGCGGCTTTATACTTTGGCAGCCTGATACCCCTTGCGCTGAAGGTGAATTCCAGCGTCGTATTGCCGGTCGTCTACGGCATAGGCACCGCCCTGCCGGTGATGGTCTTTGCCGTGCTCCTGGCCCTAAGCGCCCAATCGGTGGGCAAAGCCTACAACATACTCACCAAGATCGAATGGTGGGCACGTATCCTCACCGGCTGGATCTTCATACTGTTAGGCCTCTACTTTTCCTTGAAGTACATTTTCGAATTGCTTTAAACAGGGGGACAGACATTCTTGTCTGTCTCTGAATAGGAAAAGACTCATTCCTGCATGTCTTTTTCCGACCGGACAAGAATGTCCGGTCTCCTGATTGGATTGCCATTGGTGCTGGACAAGAATGTCCGGCCTCCTGATTTGGCTAACTTATTTTGTTACACCCCCTAATTCATCCATATTAGCCTGATTCCCATTTGCACCTCTGTTTATACCCCTAAAGTAGTAAATATTCCTCTTGACCATCCCGACTGGATTGCAGTATCCTCCGCCGCCTTTTAATCCCTTTGGCGATAAAGGCTTTAGGAGGCTGGGCATGGCATGTGTACCATGGGCGGCAGTTCGGAATTGTTCTTCTCGTAGATACTCTTCTCATGGTTATTACTCACTTGTCCCAAAGCGAGACGCGGTTCTCCTGCCGGCTGACCATGCCCATATTATTACTCCTCATTCTTTGTTCGGGGTGTAATTCCGGGGTATACCGCGTTTCTAATCTACCGGCTGAATGTCTCGCCCCTTCGCCCGTTAATTTGGAAACCATAAACCTGGCCGGCCTAACTGAAACTACCGTCAGCAGTGAAATAATCCAGCTTGGCGACGTGCTCGAGGTAACGATGGTTACCAACTATGAAAACATGACCCCCACCACCACGCCGGTCCGCGTGGCAAACGACGGGACAATAGCCGTCCCCCTGGTTGGAAAAGTGGGCGTTGCCGGCTTGGAAGTACAACAGGCCGAACAGGTGATCGCCGCCGAGAGCGTCTCTCGCGGCATTTTTCGCAATCCCTGCATTACCCTGACCATGAAACAGTGCCGCACGAATAGGATTACAGTAGTGGGGGCAGTGGATAAGCCGGGTACGGTCGACCTTCCCCGGGCTTCGAGTTCGTTGTTAAACGCGCTGATTGCCGCCGGCGGTTTGAGCAAAGACGCCGACTCCGAGGTGGAAATCCGCCGCACGGATGCCCGCAACCTGCCTCCAAACCAGGCCCAAGGCGGAACGTTGCAAGCGGCCGACAGGACCGGAAACAACTTGCTCCCGGCAAGCTATCAGCAGGAGCAGACTTTAGCGGCGCCTTCTGCCGCAAGCAAGGTAAATCTGAAGGCGGTCGGCGCAGGGACCGAAAAACTGCCGGAGTTGCATGACGGCGACGTTGTTTACGTTGCCAAGCGAGTGCCCAAGCCGGTATACGTTATCGGGCTGGTCCGCAAACCCGGGGAATTTCCCTTTCCCATGAATCAGGAAATTCGCGTTCTGGATGCCATTGCGTTGGCGGGGGGATGTTCCAATTCTTTGGCTGAAAACGTGCTGGTGATCCGCCGGCCTCCCGGCAAGGCGGAACCGATACGCATCGCGGTCAGTCTCCAGGCGGCCAAGCAGGGGCAGGATAACGTTGCCTTGGCGCCCGGCGATACCGTGTCGGTGGAACAGACCCCCGTCACCGCCGTCGTGGATTGCATACAAACCTTTATCCGCGTGGGTTTTGGAGCCTCTATGTCGTTATTCTAAAGGCTTTGCTGTAAATGCTTATTTAACAGTGTCCTCATCGCCAACAAAAAGAACATTCTCCGCCAGGCAGCCATGGGACAAGATCCTACCTCAACGTCGGACGCCTTCGAGTTCGAAGTCACCCAACTGGTGCATAACCTGCTGCGTCTGGTTTTTGCCGTCCGCTATCGGATAAATCTGGTCATCGCGGTGATGGCGGTCAGCGCGTTTCTGGGCGGACTATATTACACGACCAGAACCCGATTGTATTCCTCCAAAGCGGTCTTGCTGGTCTCGCAAAATGTCCGCGACCAACTGGATACTTCCATTGCCAATGAAGAGGCCCTGCGCCAGAATACCATGCCCACCTTCGAAAAAATCATCGTCAGCGCGAAAGTGCTCGAAGGCGCGCTGCAGAGACTCGGTCCCGCCGATCACGTCGACTTCGACAACACGCCGCGTAATTCCTGGGTGGGTATTCTACAAAAAAATGTGATCTCGCAAGTGGTACGCTACACCAGCATCATTGAAGTCAGTTATCGTTCCAAGGATTCCCAAGTGGCTGTGAACGTCGTCAGCGCGGTCGTGCAATCCTATCTCGATTTCATGGACCGCATACACAAGGGAACGGCCGGAGAGCTCAGCCGCATTCTGACCAAGGAAAGAAACGAAGTGGCCGAGAAACTCGGGCAAAAACAAGCGGAACTCTTGGCCTCCCGCCTGAATTTGGCCGACTTGGGGTTCCGTTCAGAAGGTAAAACATTGCACCCCATGGTGCAGCGCGCCGTGTACTTCAACGACGCGCTGATTACCGTGCAGAAACAGCGGTTTGAATATGAAGCCGCTCTGGCCGCTCTTCAGGCGGCAATGCGCAACGGCGAAGATCTTGGTCAATATATGATGATGGTCTCCGACGTTGCGGGCAAGGAGTTGCTCCTGAACAGCCTCGGTCTTGGCGCCCAGGACGTCGTTACCCAATCCAACCTCGCGCAAAGCATGCTCGATACCCGCGCTAAACTCGAAACCATGCAGCAGAATCTCGGCCCAAAACACCCCGAGGTGATCGCCTTGGCGGAAAAAATTCGCTTGACCGAAGAATTCCTGCAAGTTTACCAGCAACGAGTCTCCAACCAGTTGGCCGACCGCTGCCAGAGCCGGCTCGGTCCCTGGCTGGCGCAAATGCTGCAACAAAAACTGGTTGAATCCAGAAAAAAAGAAGAAATTCTGCAAGCCAAGTTCGAGGAATCCCGCACCGAAGCCGTCAATCTCAACGGACAGTTGGCCCAGGTGGAACTCCTGGAGCGGGACATCAAGCGACTGGGAGACATGAACGACGTTTTGCTGAACCAGATCGCCTCCCTGGATCTGAAGCAGAATGGACAGGACGTTCGCGTGGCGGTAATCGAGGAACCCAAGGTGTCGGCCTCCCCGGTTTCGCCTAAATTGGCCTATGTTGTATTGTTTACACTGCTGGGAGGCTTCATCGCCTCGCTGCTATTGGTCACGGTGTACGACGCCTTGGATGATCGCTTCCGCTCGATGGAAGAACTGCAAAACCGCTTGGGGGTTCCCGTGCTTACCGTAATTCAGCGTTTGAAGGCGCCGGAAACCGCGGGATTGCAGGCCCTGGCCATGTACGCTGCGCCTTCCGCACCCGAATGTGAAGGCTTCCGCACACTGCGCACAGCACTGACTCTCACGCACCAGGACGTCCATCAGATTTTAATAACCAGTCTTGAGGCCGGCGATGGGAAAACAACTGCATTGGCCAACCTGGCCGTGTGTTATGCCCAAGCCGATAAATGCACGCTCTTAATCGACGCCGACCTGCGCCGCTCCGGGTTGACCAATCTGCTTAATGTAAAGGGAACCAACGGACTCTCGGAAATCCTCCGTTTGGAAGGCAATATCGAACAATTGGCCGCCGAACACATCCGCACCACCGGAGTAAAAGGACTGGATATTCTGCCGGCGGGACCCCGGCCCGGCAATCCCGCCGAGTTGCTCGCCGGACCAAGGTTCTCCCAACTATTGTCTTGGGCGGGTTCGGTTTACGATATGATTCTCATTGACACCACGCCCGCGCTTCTCACGGCCGATCCCGCCATCATCAGCCGCGTGGTCGACGGCGTGGTGATGGTTGTCAAGCCCGCCAAAAACCGCCGCCGCCAAGTAATGCGCATGGTCGAACGCTATACACTGCTCAAACTCCCCGTGTTGGGATTGATTGTCAACGCCGCCGGCTCGGAAACCGACAACGCCTACTACAACTATCGCGACTATTACGACAAAAGCTATGGATATTACACCGCTGAAAACGATGACGACGGTCAAGATGACGCCTTCGCTACCGAGGATTGCCCGCCCATCAGTCACAAATCATTCCCTAATGCCGGCCAAGAAAAAGAGTATCGGCCCTTGAGCATCCCTCGACGGGTTGCGTAGCGGTAACAAACGGCAAACGCCAAACAAATCGAAAGATGTTCAATCTACGCGGCAATTTGAAAATGATCCGGCATACGCATGTCCAAGCGCCAGGCGCTGACAGGTTAATCGCGCTCATGCTGCAAATCATCGACGGCGGTTTGGCCGGGGTTATTTTTTTCCTGCCCTTTGTGATGGGTGGACGTCATCCCCTGGGACAATTAATCCTGGCGGCCCTGGCATTGATTACGGTCTTGGCTTGGGCCGTCCGCCAAACTCTTCGCCCTCATCCCAACTGGCGGCCGACTTGGGCCCTGGCCCTGATTTCCGCAGGGCTGATCCTTGTCTTATTGCAAACCATCCCCTTGCCTCAATCCGTACTCGAACGGCTCGCGCCCAGCCACGCAAAAATCCTGCCCCTGTGGAATACCGATCAACCGGGCGCCGCATCTTTGGGCCGCTGGGCTTGTATCTCCTTCGCTCCGGAAGAAACACGCGCAAACCTTGTACTGTTGTTGGCTTATGGGCTGTTGTTTTTCGTAACGATCCAACGCATTAGGGTAATCGAAGACGTTGAGCGGCTCTTACGCTGGTGCGCCATTTCCGTGCTGTGCATGGCGGCGTTCGGACTAGTCCAATATCTCGCCGGAAATGGAAAGTTCTTTTGGTTCTACACTCATCCCTTTTCTGATACGTTCGAAGTAGTTAAGGGAAGTTTCACCAATAAAAATCATTTCGCTAATTTTCTCGCCTTGGGAATCGGTCCCTTGATCTGGTGGTTGCAGCACACTTTTCGCCGCTCTCTTTCCCGCAACCACGCGCCAACCAAAGGTTGGTCGGGCAGCACTCGCGCCCATCGCCCGAACGAATTAAAAACCTATTTTATCGGATTGGCGTTGGCCGTCGTCCTATTTGCCGGGCTGATGTCGCTCTCTCGCGGCGGAATGGCCGCCCTATTCATAGCCGCGCTGGTCTCCACGGCCCTATGCTGCCTGGCTTCCGCCGCCGCCGGCAGGTTCCTGGGCATTCTGCTGGCGGCTTGCCTGGTCATCGGCGCTGCATTATCTATCTTCGGCCTGGACCACGTGGGCCGCCGTTTGGAAACCTTAACCACCGGCGGAACCGAACATAACGACTGGACCGGAGGAAGACGAAACATTTGGATTTACGCCGCAAACGCAATTCCCGACTACCTTTGCTTTGGTGCAGGCGCCGGTAGTTTTAGTGAAGTTTATCCGATATACTCCGACGGCGCCCTGAACGAGTCCATCGAATTCACTCATGCCGAAAACTCCTATCTGCAAGTATTTCTGGAAAACGGCGCTATCGGCTTTGGACTTACACTGGCCTTGATCGTCTTGTGCGCCGCCTGGTGCGTGACCGGATGGAAAGGCCCCCCGCGATTAAAAGCATGTGCCGGCGCCATCGCGGGCAGTCTGGCCGCGGCAACCACCCAGGCCTTGGTCGACTTTGTATGGTATGTTCCCGCTTGCACGGCAATTATCGCCGTTTTGGCGGCTTGTGCCTTGCGTGTAAGTCAATTCGCCGCGCCCAAACCCAACGCCGTTGGGCCCGCGCCCATGCCGCGTTTGGCGGCCGTGGCCGTCGCGATTGTCCTTATGCCGGTCGGCGCATGGATGATCCACAACCGCATCGGTCCGGCCGTTGCCCAGCCTTACTGGGAGCAATATCTCTTTGCTCAGCAAATGAATGATCCCCAATTGCCCCCGGCCGATGACGCCGATTCAACGCCGCGCGGTAATGAAATCGATGCCGCCGTCAACAAGGAAAATAAATTGATCGGCTGTCTGGAAAATACGCTCTACTGGCAGCCGGGCCATTCCTCCGCGCACCTTGCCTTGGCTGAAGCCCATTTGCGCTTGTTCGACAAGTTGCAGGCAAACTCGGCGAACCCCATGACGCTCGCAAACGTCCGCGACGCCGCACTAAATTCGCAATTTTCTTCGCCGGAAGCCGTGCGCGCCTGGCTTGCGCGCGCATGCGGCGATCATTGGGTGCATTTGGACGCCGCCTTGCGCCATACCCGCCGGGCGCTTTCACTCTGCCCATTACAAGGCCGCGCCTACATTTATCTTGCCAAAACAAGCTTTTTAGACGGAAATAAGAGCTTGCCCAAGCAAACCTGCATTGCACAGGCGCTAAGGGTTCGGCCCTTTGACGGCGCCGTGGTCTGCGCCGCCGCCGCCGAAGCCCTACTGGAAGGCGACACCCGGCGTTGGCTGGCACTTTCCAAGCAGGCATTTCGCTGCGGCCGAGAATATCAGCGTGAACTGATCTGTAACCTCGCGGCCAACACGCCGCCCGAAGCGATCCGGGACATGATCGATTTCATCATCATCCAATTCCAACCCGATCTGGAAAGCCTGCAATCGCTTTATGTCGCTTGCTCAAAGCGGGTTGGTCCCGATCCGCTCGTTCCTCTTTGTCAATATCAGGCCCTTCGGGCGGAATTCGAGGCCCGCAATCGAAAGGATCCGGAAGCAGTTGAAATTTGGCTGGAAGCTCAAAGGCTCCATACGCTATTGAACGACGGTCCGCGGGCATTGCAGTGCGCACGCCGCGCCCTGGAATGCGACCGGAATAATTACCGCGCGCATTACCAACTTGCCTTGTGCCTTATGGACAAAGGGCTGTTTGCCGAGGCCGAGTCGCACCTGCACTGGTGCCTGCAGCGAAAATCCGGTGACGGGTCGCTGGAAGATAAACTTAAACAGGCCTTGAAAGGCCGGCTCGACGCCGAACGATGCGCCGCGGCCCAAAAAAACGATAAGTTTTAGCGGGAACATGCTCAAATGTGCGCTGATAATACTCCAAAAACCGAAATGATAGACAGCCGAAGGTTTTTCAAACCATCTTCCATAGGGCGATTTTTTAAATCATCCTCCCAGAGACGGTTTTTAAATTCTTCCTTCATCCGCACTCACCTCTACCTGCTAGTCGTGGCGGCATTGTTGCCGACATTCATAGCCATATACTACATCGGATACTGGCTGCGATTTGAAGGAAAGTTGGGGCCACGTGAACTCAAAAGTTTCCACGCCACCGTGGGCTGGGTGGTCTTGGTAAAACTCGCCTGGTTCGTGGGCCTGCGGGTCTGTCGAGGATGGCGCCGGCCGGTATCGTTCTATGATTTAGGCGTTTTATTGTGGGCGGCCAGCGGCGGGGCAATTACGGTGACGTTGATATATTACCTGCTGGTTCCCTTGCCATTTATCCCCCGCAGCGTCCTGGTGTTCGATTGGGGCGCCACAATCGTCGTTGTGGGAGGCTTACGCTCGCTGTTGCGAGGTTGGCGCGAATTCATTTGGCTCCTGACTCGGCCGGCGGGGCAGGTCCGCGTGTTGATCGCCGGCGCCGAAGAAACGGGTGCTTTAATGCTCAGG
>JBEKGL010000146.1:0-8053 GCA_050012815.1 Thermoguttaceae bacterium | reverse complement strand
TTTACCGCATACTTGCCGACCTTGTTGTGGCGATTCACCTAGCTTACGCCGGATTTATCGTGCTGGGCATGGCGGCGATTCTGTTGGGGATCGTGCTGAAATGGCAATGGGTGCGAAATTTCTGGTTCCGTTTGATCCATCTAAGTATGATCGTCATTGTGGTGGAGGAATCTATATTGGGTGTTATCTGTCCGCTGACCGACTGGGAGGACCAACTACGCGAGCGAGCCGGCGAGACTATCCGGGAGGGGACATTCATCGGCCGGATGCTGCATGAAATCTTATTTTGTGATGTATCGTCGTGCACACTTGGGATAGCGTATAGTCTGTTTGGCCTAGCCGTGCTGCTGACATTTTTCCTTGCCCCGCCGCGTTGGCCTTGGAAAAAAGAACGCCAAAAGTAGCAACTTACCGCGACAATCGTTGTAATCGTCATAAGAGGACTTTTTAACACGGCTATTACGCAAAAACCGCGTACATTGGCGGGGAGAAAAAAGGGTATATATAACTGAACGTTGACCAATTTTTCCATCTGTGGAATAATATGGTTCCGGAGCAGATAACCTCGGAAATATATTAGGGTTAGGGTTTTGCACCGGTGGTTGGGCCGATCGGCGTGCCTAAAATATGCACTGCTTGCAAGCAAACAGTGGCACACTAGGGTTAGAAGCAGCGGGGTGAAACCCAAAAAGACGCACTGCTTGCAAGCAAGCAGCAGCACACGAGAGAAGAGGAGCGAGTAATGGAATCTCAGTGGCGCAAAGAGCGCAAACGGGCGTGGCTTCTGCTGGTTTTCGTGTTGTTATGGACCGTCTTGGCGGCGAGCACGATGCCCCGGCCGTCGTTTGCCGCGGATGAGGAGAAAAAGCCCGTGGCGGCCGCCGACGATGGCACGACGGTCCAACCCAAGGAAACCATGTCCTGGTTTTCCTTTATCGTGAGATCGTCGGGATTCATCGGGCTGGTGATCCTGCTTTTATCGATTTATTTCGTGAGCACGGTGGCGCGGTTGTTTTTCGAATTGCGGATTTCGATGGCCATGCCTCCGGAGATTCTGGGGCGCTGTGAAGAACGGCTTCAGCAGCGGGATTTCAAGGGGGTCTTCGAGATCGTCAAGGCGGATGATTCGTTTTTCAGCCGGCTTTTGACCACGGGCATTTCGGAGTTGCCCAACGGATTGGCCGAGGCCCGGGAATCGATGGAGCGGGTGGGCGACTCGATGACCGTGGAAATGGAAAAGAAAATCAGTATGTTGGCCGTGCTGGGCACGCTGGGACCGATGATCGGGCTGTTGGGCACGTTGATGGGAATGATCGAAAGCTTCAGCGTCATTGCCCGCAGCGACGTGCAATTGAAGGCCAGCGAGGTGGCCAAGGGCATTTCCACGTCGCTGGTGTTGACCTTCGAGGGCGTGGGCCTTGCGGTGCCGGCGATTTACTTTTTTGCCCTGTTCCGCAATCGAGTGTCGCATATTTCCGTCACGACGGCGGTTGCGGCGGACCATTTCCTGCGTCAGTTTTCACACGCGGCGCGGGGTAAAAAACCCGCGGCGGCCGATGCATCGTCGTTGAAAGAATAATTGCATCCATGTCCGCGTCATTATTGCAAAAAACGAAAGCCGAGCCGAACCTTACGCCCATCTTGGACATGGTGTTCCAGTTGATTACCTTTTTCATGCTGGTCATCAACTTCAAGTCGGCGTCGTTGGATCTGAGCCTCCGCCTGCCGATCGTCGGTTCAGCCCGGCCGGTGGATACCAAGGGCGCGGAAGATTTGCTGATTTTGAACATCACTCGGGAAGGCAAGCTGATTGTATACGGCATCCCCAGGGATATCGAAAGTTATATCGCCGGCGAGGCCATGGCCACCGTGAATTGGTCGCATCAATCCAACCCGGACTTGAAATTCGGCGACGAATTGCCGTCGATGGTGGTGATTCGGGCCGACGAGGCCACGCCCTTTAAACTGCTCAATCGGGTGATCAAGGCCTGTCAGGACAACGGATACCGCAGGTTCGCATTGATGGCCCTGAATAAGAGGCTTTAGGCTTTAGGCTGTAGGACCGCGGGATGAAGAGCAAAAGCGGAATAACCGAAAACTGAAAACTGATAACTGAAAACAGATAACTAATATATGTCCCGCCGCTATCAACGACCGCAAGCCGACGTGGAGTTGAACATGGCCTCGATGCTGGACATGGCCTTTCAGTTGCTCACTTTTTTCATACTTACGTTTCGACCGGCGCCGATCGAAGGGCAGATTTCGCTCCGCCTGCCGCCGCCGCAACCGGTGACCAAGGGCGTGGAGCCGGTAGGCTCGGACATTACGAACACTAATCCGGCCAAGGGCGTGGGTACGCTTACGATCAGCGTTTTCGCCGATAAATCCGGGGACATCGGTTCTTTAGGGGTGGGCGAGAGCGGCGTGGCCAATCTTACCGCCCTGGAATCGCGGTTGCTAGAGATCTTCGCCGACAAGAATAACTCCTTCGAGCAGGTGATTATCCAGGTCGGCAGCACTTTGCATTACGAGGCATTGATGAAAGTGGTGGATATTTGCACTCGCCTGAAATTGCCCGGCGGTCAAAAATTGTCGAAACTTAGCTTCGTGGAAGTGCCGCAGGATTAAAGGATGAAGGATGAAGGATGAAGGATGAAGGATGAAATCGCTTGCGGTTTTGCGCTGTCCGCCGCGCATAAATAAACTGTACGCCTATCGACAAGTGGCAAATACCCCCGGAGCAAGCTCCGGGGCTAAACGATGGATACGGCATTCATACATGAAAATGCGACGTCAACCAAATCCGCCGGGAAGAGTTTTTCGCGGCAATGACTTGATGCGGTTTATGACCATGGTGGGCATGTTAGGCGTGCTGCTGTTGTTGATCATTCGCAGCAGTGATTCGAACACTTGGACTTGGCTGACGAATGACGCCGGGTCAAGTGATTCTCGGAGTCCTCCGGCTGAAATAAATAATAAGAATAACGAAAACGAGAACAAATCGGCGCCGGCCGGCAAGGACAATGAGGCATTGCCTCGATCCGGCGGGCCCACGGACCAGGATCGCGAGGAGTCCGAGGCCATTGGGGAGGAGTTTCAGGCGGTAACCGACGGAGGATTATCCATTCAGCCCGAGGAAATGCCGGCTTACAATCGTCTGCTGGGATGGGTATTGAACCAGACGCTTTCGGAAATGCGGCGGAGAGCCAAAAAGGAGGCCGTGTTTACGCAGTTTTTTCAGTCACCCGAAAGGTATCGCGGGCAACTGTTCGAATTGGAGTTGAACGTGCGCCGCATTCTGAAATACACGCACAAAGAACTTACGCTTTACGAAGTTTGGGGGTGGACCGAGGAGTCGAGGTCGTGGCTCTACGTGGGCGTGGTACAGGACTTGCCCAAGGGAATGCCGATCGGATCGGATGTGTATGAACGGGCCACTTTGGTAGGGTATTTTTTCAAGATGCAGGGTTACATGGAAGCGGGCGCCAAACCCCGCGCCGCCCCATTGCAGGCGCCCTTGTTCCTGGGACGGTTGATCTGGCATCGAAGTGAAATAGCCCAAACTCGACATTCGGATTGGTCTTGGGGTTTAATACTGTTGGCGGGATTTGTGATTTTCCTGATAATAAGATGGGGGCTGCTCCTGCGGGGCGGCCGAGGCCGATTATTTTCACCGCCGGCAGCGCAAGCAAAACCCGGCGGCAATCCGGTGGAGGACTGGCTGGCAAAAGTCAAAACGGATGAACAAGATAAAGCGGCGGATGATAATGAGGCAACCAACAACTTGCAGGATGGATTGTAATTCCGTCCTACAATCCATCCTACGGTCAGCGGGCCGAAGGGCGTGATATAACCAAGATCCGTATTATGAAAATCGTTCGTTTATTGCTGGTTATCATTTTGCTCGTTGTCGCCGGGCATTTTTGGCCGGTTTGGGGCGGCGAGGTCCGGCCCACGGCGTTTCTGCACGCCCTTCAGAAAGACTACGGCGACATGGCCGTGGATTATCTCAACATGCTCAAGCGGAACGACGACCTGTCCAAGGAACTCCGCGAGACCTGGGACTTGGAGATGAGCAAAAGCTTGCGCTCCGCGGCGCGGAACGCGCGGGACGCGTACAACGCCGAGGACTCGGAATCATTGATGCGCGAGGCCGAAAAACACTTGGCCAAGTTTCTCCGGGAAAAGCCGGATCATCCGGAGGCGTCCGAGGCCAGTGCGACGTGGGCCGACTTTTCCATGGATAAGGCCTTGAAAGACCTGCGCTCGGCGCGAACGGACGGAGATAAGAAGCAAAAGGCGAAACTTCTGGACGACGCCCGGACCGCCTTGGGTGAGGCCCGGGTGCGGTTTAAGCAAGCCGAAGAAAAGTATCAAGCCGAGTTGGACGCGATGCCGCCCGCGCCGAAATGGCCGCTGAAACGGGCGGATCGCGATTCCTTGGCCCGGCAGCAGGAAATTAAAACCAACATATTGAACTATCGGTTTCAGGACGCTTTGATCGATTATTATCTTGCCCAGACTTATGCTTATGCGTCTGATAGTGCGGAACGCAAAGCGGCCCTGCAAGCCGCGGCCGAGGCCTTTGACGCCTTGTTCCAGGGCAACCGCATGGAGACCGTCGGCCTGGTGTCGCATATGTGGCACGGCAAATCGACGGAAGAATTGGGCGATTGGCAAACGGCCTTGGATATCTACGACGAGGTGCTGGTCAATGCGCCCGAAGCGGGTCAGTCGCAAAGTGATACGGCGTTGCAAGGTCTTTTCGCGCAAGTGGAACACTTCCGCCTGCAAATCCTGGCCAAACAATCGCCGCTGCAATTCATGGACGAGGCCGGCCAATGGTTGCAGGAATATCGCAAGACGCGATTTAGCCAGACCGAGGGTTTCCAGGCGATCGCTTTGGACCTGGTCAAGGCCAAAATCGAGGCCGCGGAAAACGCCTCCGGCGCTGAAAAGAGCAAGCTTATCACAGGCGCCCTGGGTCTGTTGGCGGAGATGAGCAAAGTGCGCAGTCCGTACCAGCAAGAGGCGATATTGTTGCGGCGTCAATACGTCAAGTCCGGCAGCAAAGTGTCGGAGCCGGCGTCGTTTGAAGAGGCCGTGGCCCTGGGCGAGGCCGCCGCCATCACCCAGCAGTGGTCCGAGGCGACGGCCAATTACGGCATCGCCTTGAAACTGGCCGACAAGGATAAAATAAGCCAATCGCAGCGCAAAGAGGCGATCGACGCCCTGGTCAGCGCACTTTATATGCAGGCCCGCGGCCAATTGATTTCGGGCAAATGGGAGGATTGTCTTGCCACGACGGGAAAGATTTTCAGCGATTACAGAGACAGTTCCGTCGCGCCGCAGGCCGGTTCGCTGGCCGTTTCCGCCGCGTTGAATTTGTACGCCGCCGCGCCCGATGGCAAAAAAGCCGAGGCCCTTAAGCGGCTGCAAAAGTATGCCAGGCTCGCGGAAGACTCCTGGCCGGGCAGACCCGAGGCCGACGATGCCCGAATGATGCTCGCTCAGGCCGACCTGGTGCAGGGTAAAATCGACGAGGCCCTGGCCGGATTTGAAAAGATCGATCCCAGATCGGAGCGATATCCGAATGCCCTTCTTTTGGCCGCCGAAACGTATTGGCGGCGCCGGCTTGCGGAAATGGAAAAGCCCGAGGGCAGCCGGAACAAGGGCCAAATGGACGCCGACCTGGAACGCGCGTTGAAGAACCTGAACGCCGGCCTGAAGCTACAACAGAAAAAGGTCGTGCCCGGAGAACAGCTTCCCAGATCGCTCGTCGAAACGCAATTGCTGCTGGCGGAGATCAAGCTCGGCTGCGGCGACGCCCGGGAGGCGGCGGACTTGCTGCAACCGCTGGTCGATGCCGTCACGGCCGCGAAGCCCGAAGAGGCGGATAACGTTATTGTGCGAGTATATGCGGGCGCTGTCCGGGCGTACTTGGCCTTGGACAATCCGGAAAAAGCCCTGGAGATCGCCATGGTTCTGGCCGAGTGGGGGCCGGATGTCCAGGGCGTCAATGCCGCGCTGGTCGAAGTTGTAAAGGCGCTCGGCGCAAAGCGCAAACAGGCCGAAGCCGCGGTCGCGGCGGTCGCGGGCGAGGTGAATTCGTTGGGCGCGGACGAGGCGCGGGAAAAATTGAAGTCGGTCACGGAAATGATGAATAAACTACTGGCGAAGATGTCGTCGCGCAAGGAGTTTTCCATTCCGGCGACGGTTTATTTCGCCGATATGTGTTTGGCGGCCGGTTTGCCCGATGTCGCCCGGGACGCCTATCTGCGCGTGGCGAACCGGGCGGAAAAAGATCCCGCATACGCCAAGTCGGCGGGAAAGGCACTGCAGCGGGCGCGGGCCCAACTTGTGGACCTGCTGGCCAAAACCGGCGATTATGAAGAAGCTTACAAGCAGATATCGCAACTCTCCGCCGCCAATCCCCGCGCGCTGGACCTGCTCATGACGCAAGGGCGTATTTTGCAGTCCTGGTCGCAAAGAGATCCTTCGCGTTACACGGATGCGGTTGCCCATTGGGCAAAGTTGCGCAACATGCTTCAGGGCGCGGTAAAGAAGCCGCCGGAATACTACGAGATCACGTACAATCTGGCCGCCTCGTTGTACGGCCAGGCCGCCGAGGCCAAGGATAGAGCACAGGCCGCCGAAAAGGCGAAGCTGGCCGAACAATTGCTGAAATCCACTTTGATCTTAAGCCCGAACCTCAACGGGCCCGATATGGTCGATCAGTACAACGCCTTGTTGAAAAAGGTCTCTGCCTTATACCAGCGGGCAAGTTCTCGGTAATTGTCTGTAACAGAATAAACTTGCCATTCGGAGGGCGGACATTCTTGTCGGCCCGGTTAGGAGGGCGGACATTTTTGTCGGCCTCCAAGAAGACAGGCAAGAATGCCTGTCCTCCTATTCAAAATGCTTGGCAAGAATGCCCGTCCTCCTGTTCAAAGTGTTGAAATCGCGCCAGGCGGCGCAAACGCCATAATCGTTTCATCCGCTTCAAGAGTTTCGTTATAAACGCTACGTAAATGCGGCGAATGAAGTCGGCGGGGTGGGCGTTTCGATATCAAAAGAGCAGTCGTAGCGGCGGATTGGCGATTTCCGCGGAACAGGAGCGTCAGATGATGGATATTTCCAGAAACCAGTATTTCTTTGCCGGATTGGTGCTTCTACTGATCGGGCTCGAATTCAATATGGTCGACACTTTCGTGCTCAACGCGAAGTTCACCCAGTTTTTGGCCGAGCGTTCGAGTCATCCCATGGCCTCGGTCAACGCAACCTCACAGGCATTGTTGCAAAGCGACAGCCCGCCGGTGCAAAAAAGCTGGCCCCCGCCCGAGTGGCTGGGATGGTCGCTGTTGTCCATCGGCAGCGTGCTGATCCTTCATAGCTGGGCCATGAAAAAACCGGGCACGTAAAGACTTGGGAAAAATTAAAGATTGCCACAACCAAAAATTCATAGTAGACGGTAAGTATTAGGTGGTTATCAGTCTTCAGTAATCAGTTTTCAGTTAAAAGTACGAGGTACGGAGTACGGAGTTAAGTGACTATTTGCGTAAGTTGTTGTGATTGTTCAAGTTGCAATAAAACATGCGTGCAAAATGCGATCAAACCTCAAACAAAGACTCTACAACCAACCACCAATATGCCACCTCTCTCACGGCTGTCCGATCGTCTCTTCGGGAAAGAATCGCCGGCCGGTGGTTTGCAGCAGGCGGTCGCGGATCAGGCTGTAAGGCCGGATGCGGGCGTCGGCCGTGGCTTCGAACGTGTCTTGGCCGGGCACGCTTAGGGTGGCGTGAATCGCGCCGTGCGGGCCGAGATGGTTGCTCAGTTCGGGATTCACGTCTTGAAACGACAGATGATAGACCGCCCCGGACGGCCCAAAATCTTGCGGACGCACGGTTTGCGACCAATGGCCGATGCGGCTGAAGGGATACGGCAGTTTCACCACGCCCGCGTGCTCGGCGATAAGATCCACCTCCAAGGTGCCGCGGACCGGGACTAGTCGGCCGTAGGCGTCCTTGGGGGCGATGCAAATCGACATGCC
>JBEKGL010000145.1:0-8064 GCA_050012815.1 Thermoguttaceae bacterium | reverse complement strand
GACCTGATTTTCGGCCTCGTTGACCCGGATAGTGCGGCCATCCAATTGGGCGCCGTTCATTTCGCTTGCGGCGGTTATTGCGCCTTCGTCGTTGCCGAAGGTTACAAAACCGAAGCCGCGCGAACGGCCGGTTTCCCGGTCGGTAATGACTTTGGCTTCGACAATCTCGCCGAACCGCTCAAATGCTTGGTGCAACCCGTCGTCGGTCGTACCCCAACTCAACCCGCCAACAAACAATTTCTTACTCATCGAAAAAAACACTCCAAAACCGGCACGGACGCTATGGACCATGCAAAAACAAAGAAACACACGGGTCTCGGGGGTTATCAGGCCCACGCTCCCCGAAGGCGGCCCCAATAGCCGCCACTGGTGTTTTGTAGCATACCACCTTTTATAGTCCATGCAACCGGGATTACCAGGAATATCGAATTGCCAACAATAAACCTTTACCCAATCTAACATAAATACGGCTTTTGAGGGGTAGATTAACGAGAAAACTTGGTTTATCGGTATAAGGGTTCAGTGGTCAGGGTTCAGGGTTCAGGATTCCGACAAAGAGATTGGGAATTAGGAATTGAAAATTGAGGAAAAATAGTGAACCCCAAATGATGAATGGTAAATAAAAAACTGTAAACTGGTAACTGGAAACTGAAAACTCCATCGAACCTCTGAATCCTGCCCCCTGAACCCTTGGAAACAGGAACCACCTATCATGCCCGGCGTAGTCCGCTTTTCGGTGTCCTTGGAAGACGATCTGTTGGAACAATTCGACCGCTATTGCAAAGAAGAACATTTTGCCACGCGGAGCGAAGCGATTCGTCAACTGCTCCGCGATAAGCTTACGCAAAATGCCTGGCAGTCGGACAGCAAGGACGCGGCCGGAACACTTACCTTGGTTTACGATCATCATCGCCCGCAACTGCGCGATCATCTCACGGCCTTGCAGCACGACAATACCGATTTGGTTATATCCACGCTGCACGCGCACTTGACCCACGATCTTTGCCTGGAAGTGATCGTATTGCGCGGTCCGGCCAAACGCCTGCAAAAGATCGCCGCCAAATTACGCGGGTTAAAAGGCATTTTCAAAGGCGAACTGGTAATGGCCAGCGCGGAATAGAGGGTATAGGAACAAGGGGATAGAGATTATGGATGGAGGGATTAATGTTTAGCCCGGGAGCTTGCCGGCGGTGTTTTTCCGTCAATCAATTAGTCGAATGCGAATTACCGCCGCCGGCGTCATTGCGGCGCGTCATTCGCCCGGAATAGAATTCATCAATAAGCGTGAAAGCCTCGGGGTCGTATTTTTTCAGGCCCTCCGCGCCGTTCTCCGGCTTAGGGCCGGTCATGCGAAGGTCGCCGTGAGTGCCGAAATACCACATCGAAAGTTCGGCAAAGAACTCGTCGATGTTCGATCCGGCGTATGATTTTTTCCAAAGGCCCTTGTCCAGGGAACGGCGGTATTGCTGCTTGAATTTGTCCCGGGTCTCGGCTTCAGAGCCGTTATCAAAGATATTGTGGGCGAATTCGTGCACGCAGATATCGCGGCCCTTGTAACGATCTTTTTCCAGCTTAAGCAGGTTTTCCTCGCCGCAGGAAGTCAGCAGTCCGCCCATTCCGCGCGTGCGCTGATCGATGGTCTGATCGCCGTCGAACGGCTTGTCTTTCATCTGCCGCCACTCCGGCAGATCGGAGGTGACCTGGTTGCGCCCGATGATGTGCAGTTCGGCCCCGGCCTTGTGCAGGCTTAAGCGAACGTCCGGAAGATTGACAAGCATCGCCGAAAGGCGATCCCTTGCGGCAAACAGCGCTTCGTCGGCCACGTCCTTGTGCGCTTTGATGGGAATGCCCTGGTAATCCAGCACTTTGGAGAAAAACTTTTTCTCGGGCGGATCGACGACGATGATTTTATCCTCCGGCCGGGTCCGCTCCGACCGATCAGGCTTGGCGTCAATGGATTTGCCGCCGCTGGCCGCGGGCAAGTCCCCGTCCGGAGCCGAGGCACTGCGGACCTGGACGGCCGACCAGCCGCAGACTAAAACGATAAAAATTGTCAATCCACGGTGAATGTATCGCTTACGATAATTCATATTTTTTTACTTATGCAAATTGGTCCCCTCTCCCAAAGGGAGAGGGGACATTGAATCTGGATATTTACATACTTTATATGGTTTACTCCACGCGCCATTCGTGGATCCCGGAGGAAAAACCCTCGGGTTGCTGGACTTCCAATCGCAGGCCGTCGGTTTCCACCGCATCGAAAGTGGCGCGATTGTACTTGTCGCCTTCGCATCCATACCCGCTGGGATTGGCGACCGGTTTCCACTGGTCTTTGTCGCGGTAGAGCAATTGCCAGGATTTCGGCAGGCGACATTCGCCCACTCCGGTGTCGTCGAACCAATAGACCTCGACTGCCGACACCTTTTCCGGTTTGGCGAAGATGTATTGCACCCATTGCTTAGTGCCCTTGCTGGGCCACCAGTGCAGATAACGATTGGAATGGTCGCCCGAGCTTTTCGGTTCGCGCTGATCGTTGAGCGCCTTTGCGTCAGCGCCGCGGCCGGAGGCCGTGGCCTTGCTCGTGGATGCTATGGTCGGATACGGCAAGGGCCGGGCACCAGATTCCACTCGGGCAAGCCAGACGGCCATTTCGCCCCGGCCGCGATTCGCCCAGGCGTAATAAGGAATGGCGGTGAATGCGACTTTTTCCTTTTCCATGTTTTTGTGCCCTTGGGCCCAACGCAGGCTTTGCGCATCGCCCTTGAGGACCTCCACTCCTCCCAGCAAATCCGCCTTGAACTCGGCGGATACGGCGGCATCGTCCGGCAACAGCAGATTGACCACCTTGCCGCCCTTTACGTCCGGCCATTCGACGCAATACACTATCGGGCCGCGCTCCAAGGCGACTTTGCCCACGTCGTCCGCGACCTTTTCGTTAGCCACGACCCGGCGCACGGGCATGGGCAGATTCAGTTCGATCGCGTCACCGTTGTTCCACGAGCGTTTCAGACTGGCATAGCCCTTGTTCAACTCGATGGGCACGTCCTTGCCGTTAACCTTGAGCGTGACCGGCTCTTTTGCCTTGTCCAGGAACTTGTACAGGTCGCCGGGCACGACCTCGTCGCGTGCCCAGCCGGGGATCCGCACATTTACGGTAAATTCGCCGGCCTTGTCCGGATTGACAGTTATCTTAACCGCGCCGTCCCAAGGATAGCGGGTCTGTTGCGTCATCTTGACAGTGCGCCCGTCGTCCATTTTTACGTCGGCCGTGCCGCCGGCGAAAAGATTGACATAAAGCGCATCGCCGCGCTGGGCGTATACGTAGCCGGGCACTGAGGCCAGGAATCGAGTGATGTTGCCCGGGCAACAGGCGCAACCGAACCACGGACTGCGCTGGTGCTGGCCGTCGGATTCCAGGGGATTTGGGTAGAAAAACAGCTTGCCGTCCAACGACACGCCGGAGATCAAGCCGTTATACAGCGTGCGCTCCATTACGTCGATGTACTTGGCGTCGCCGTGCAAGAGGAAGAGCCGCAAATTCCAGTAGTCGTTGGCTATGGCCGCGCAGGTTTCGCAGTAGGCGCTGAGGTTTGGCAACTGATAGTTTCCGCCGAAGGCCTCGCCCGCGCCGCTGGCGCCGATGCCCCCGGTAATGTAGAGCTTCTTGCCCGCCACGTTATCCCAGATGGCATCGATGGCGTGCAGGTAACCCTGGTCGCCGGTCATGGCGGCGACGTCGGCCATGCCGCTATACATGTATGCCGCCCGCACCGCGTGACCCACGGCCTCTTTTTGTTCAACCGGCTTGATGTGCGATTGGTGATATTCGTCGCCGCCGGGGCCTCGCACGTCAAGGAAAAACTTGGCCAGATCCAGGTAGCGTTTGTCGCCCGTGACGCGATAGAGCTTTACCAGCCCCATTTCGACGATCTGATGGCCGGGCCATATATTATTCAGCTTGTCCGGGCCGAAGGTGTTGCACAGCAGATTGGCCTCCTTGATGGCGATGTCCAGCAGGTTTCGCTCGCCCGTGGCCTGATAATGCGCGGCGGCCGCCTCGAAAAGATGGCCGGCGTCATAAAGTTCATGGCTTTGGTCCGGGTCACGCAGCCAGCGCTTGGATCCCGACCAATCGTGCGGGTGCTTGGGGTCGATGGTGCGGGCGGTATAAAGGTACCCGTCGGGCTCCTGGGCCGCGCCGATCTTGGCGATCAGATTGTCCAGGTACGCCTTCATTTTGGGATCGGGTTTAACGGCCAGGGCATAAGAAGCCCCTTCCAGGACCTTGTAGGGGTCGGTGTCGTCGAATGGAAAGCCGGGCGCCTTCTTGTTCTTAACTTCCTCGCCCCGCAAGGCCGTGGCCGCGCGATCGAAGTTGTCCATGCGTCCGGTTTTTTCGCACTGTTCGAAGGCGAAGGGAATAGTAACCGTGCGGTTGATCTCGATCCGCGGGGCCCAAAAAACGTCGTTTAAGTGCACCGCGGTGAAGGGAACCGGCTTGATGGGGTAATCCCGGGCCGGTTGCGCGGATTTTTCCTTTGCAACATCCTCTTGTGCGGCTTTCACTAGCGGCAACGCGCGGCAAAGCATTATAACCATGCCGGCAACCAACATTTTTTCTAGAATCGGTTTCATGAATGTTTTCCTTGTAAAGCCGCGACGGGCACCAACCGAAGGTTGGTCGGTCGCGATTGTGGGAAAAAACCATTTTGCACTTTTTTTACCGCGACCAATGGTCGCGGCTTTACAATGATTTAATTACCATCACTACGATAATTTACTTGTTCAGAGCCGATTTTTTCACGACCTTCAGGCCGAACACGCCACCCGCGTAATTGTTCTCGTGGCCTTGGAATTTGACCGTGATTTTATTCTTGCCTTTTACCATATCCGCCGGGATTTTATAGATCTCGTCGTAAAAATTGTCCGGCTTGTTGTTCTCCAGCGTTTGCGTGGCGATTTTTACGCCGTCGACCAGGACATCGAACGTGCGATCGCCGCCGCTATCGCTGCCCCAGTAGGTCACGTGGAGCTCTTGCGGTTGATCCTTAACGACTTTAACATCCCAGGAGAACCAGCCGCCCTCGGTGGCATGACGCCAGTTGCGCGATTCATGCTCCCCAGTCTCGGATCTTTCACCATTCTGGTTGTGAGCGCTCTCGTTTTGTTCATCGCCGGGCATCACCGTATCGATAACGCCGGTCTTCGCTTCATTTTGTGCATCGGACGCGGACTGCTGGGCGGTTGCCGCGGTTTTTTTCATCACCTTCAGGCCGAACACGCCGCCCGCGTATGCCCCGGGATTGGCTTGAAACTTGACCGTGACCGTATTTTTGCCTTTGACTAAATCAGCCGGTATTTGATAAATCTCATCGTAAAACTTGTCCGGCTGATTGTTCTCCAGTTGTTGATCGGCGATTTTTACGCCGTCGACCAGAATGGCGAATATACGGTTGTCGCTGTCGCTGCCCCAGTAAGTGACGCGGAGTTCCTGGGCCTGATCCGTGAGGACCTTTACTTCCCAGGAGAACCAGCCGCCCTCGGTGGCATGACGCCACATCCGCCCGTTGAAGTCGCCGGACTCGGTTTTATCGCCCTGTTGTTTATGGTCGCGTTCGTTTTGCTCCTCACCCGGATTCACAAGGTCCACGACGCCGGATTCCAAAACCTTTTGGCGATCCGACTGGGTTTTATATTCCTGTTCTTTGGCCTGCCACTCGGCCGGCGTGAATTGATCCCAATAGACCGCGTATCGCCGGGCGCCCTGCATTTTATAGAACGGTTCGAACGTCACGCCCTTGCCGTCTTTTTCCTTGGAAATGCGAAATTCATCGGGCGAACCGGCGAATGTGTTGGGCTTGCCGGGCACCACTTTCACTCCGTCAAGCGTCCGGCCCTCCTCGGCCACAACCACGGGAAATGGTTTTTTGGCGTCCACTTCGGCGCACAGCACCAAGGGACCGTTTAAAAACGCGAAACGCCGCGGATTGTCGCGGAAACCTTCGGTGTACAGGCTGAAGGGCATGGTGATTTCCACGCTGTCGCCGCTTTTCCAGGTGCGCGAAACCGCCGCGTAGCTGCCCGGCCGGCTGGAAACGGCCTGTTTCTCGCCGTTTACGCGAATCTCAAAACCCTTTGTCGCCCACCAGGGATGCCGGACGCGCAGGCCCAACTCCACGGGTTTGTCGCAGGTAAACACGAGTTTGCTTGCGCCCTGGTCCGGATACTTCGTATCCTGGCGTAGCTTCAGGCCCTTGGCCTTCCAGTTCAATTCCGAGGCGATAAACAAGTTCAAATAAAGATTGTTTTCGTCGTGGTAGTAAATGCTGTCGCCGTACTTGGCGTGATTTTCCACGCCCGTGCCCGTGCAGCAGGCAAAGGTGTTAAGCGGCGTGCTGTAATGCTCGTCCTTATGCGATCCGGTTCTAAGGGGCACATAGTAGCACATCATGCCATCGGCCGGATTTTGTGACGCCAGGATGTGGTTGTACAGCGCCCGTTCGTAGTAATCGGCGTATTCGGGCAGCGGATTGAGGCAGAACAAGTGCCGCGTGAGTTTGAGCATGTTGTAGGTATTGCAGGTTTCGGTGGTGTTGGGCCCCAGGCCCTTGGAAAGCGTTTCCTTGGGCGAAAACGCCTCGCCGTTGCTGTTGCCGCCGATGACGTAAGAACGCTCCTTGACCACGGTGTCCCAGAAAAACCGCGCCGCAGCGCCGAGCCAGTCCTGGCCGGTAAGTTCATATTGCCGCGCTACGCCGATGAATTTCGGAATCTGCGTGTTGGCGTGCAGGTTATTGAGTTTGTCCTCTTGCTTCGAGGCCGGAGATAGAACGGCCATGTGGTTGAAGCGCTGGGCGATTTTCAGGTATTTTTCCTCGCCGGTAATGGCGTACAGGTTGGCCAGCACTTCGTTCATGCCGCCGTGCTCAGTGCGCATCATTTTCTGCATTTGTTCGTCGGAAAGTTTTGCGTTGCGGGCGATAACCCAGTCGGCGAATTTTTTGCAGACCTCCAGGGCCTGCCGGTTGTCGCAATACACATACATGTCCAACAATCCGGCGTAAATTTTATGCAGGGTGTAGTAAGGGGCCCACACGCGCCCGGTCGATTCCACGCGGTCGAAGAACGACTCTGGAAAGGCGCTTAAGTAGCCGGTGCCGATTTTCGCCTGGCACGCGGCCAGGCCCGTCACCACGGCGTCGCCTTTTTGCTTGAATTTTTCATCGCCCGTGGCGGCGTACATTAGCGCGCAAGCCGACAAATAGTGACCCACGAAATGCCCGCGCAACTCGCAATTGGGCTCTTCCCAGCCGCCCAGCGGTTGGGCCGAGGAAGGCAATCCGGCGTTCACGCGGAAGTTGTGCAGTAGCCGATCCGCGTCCAGCGAAAGCAGATACTTCTCGTCCAGTTCCATGGCGTGCTTGAACGGACCGTCCAGCAGTCGCACGTCCCAAAGCGGAAAAGCATGAACCACAAGCGGAACCACGGGCGCAACCTTGACCTTGGCCCCGTCGTCGGCAAGCACATCGGCAAACGCGGGAGCAATCGTTGCGGTAAAAAACGACAAAACAGCCGTGAGCACAAGTGCGGGTTTCATTGGTCCATGTCCTTTCTGATAAGAATTGAATATAGGCATATTTAGCCCCCGGTGAATACACCGGGGGCCTCGTGGCGTTCTTTCCCCATTAAACCCGCCGTGTGTTTACGGCGGGCTATTGAGTCTCAGAAAAAGAATGTTGCATAAAAAGTCAGAGCCGGGGCGTGTCGCCCCGGTAATTCCGGGCCGATACGGCCCGGCTCTGAGGCGAAAACGCGACATTTATTATCTGACACTCAATAAATATCTCAATTTCAGGACACCCTCGGATAAGTTTTTATTTTCCCGCCGGGCGAATCCGCACCAGGACCACGCCGTGTCGGGCGACGGTCACGGGAAACTCCTTGTCGAACTCGCCGAGGTCTTTTTGCCGCCACAGGTCGCGCACAATCTGTTTGCCCGTGAGTCCCAGGTCAGACCATTTCGCGGTGACCGTTTTTTCCGATTCGCCGCGGTTAAAAAGTCCC
>JBEKGL010000144.1:0-8074 GCA_050012815.1 Thermoguttaceae bacterium | reverse complement strand
AATCGCGATAGTCAGGGCGAAATTCTGGCCACCAGCGTGATCTGCGCGCCGATCCGCCGCGGGCGGAAAATGCACGGCATAATACACCTCTACTCGACCAGCGAGGAGTTGACTCCCGATCCGGACGATCTCGAGTTCACCCTGGCCGTGGCCGATACCGTGGCCGTGGCTTTGGAAAACCTTAACCGCCGCCAGGAACTGGCGGAAAACCTGACCCAAGTCCGCACCGAAAACGTGCAACTTCGCGAGCGCTTGGGCGTGCGCAGCGAGATTATCGGCCGCAGCGCGGTCATCCGGCAGGTGACCGAGGAGATCGGCCGGGCCGCCGCCAGCAACGCCACGGTATTGATTCGCGGTGAAAGCGGGGTGGGGAAGGAACTGGTCGCCCGGGCGGTTCACTCCAACAGCCCCAGGCGCGACAATGTTTTTGTGTGTTTAAACTGCGCCGCATTATCCGCCGATCTTCTGGCCAGCGAGCTGTTCGGGCACGAGCGCGGGGCGTTCACCGGGGCCACGGAACGCAAGATCGGCAAGTTCGAGGCGGCGCATAAAGGCACGCTCATGCTCGACGAAATCGGCGAGATGAGCCCGGGCATCCAAGCCAAATTCTTGCGTGTGTTGGAAGGGCATCCGTTCGAGCGCGTGGGCGGGAGCAAGCCCATCACCGTCGACGTGCGGGTGATCGCCGCCACTAACCGGGATTTGGAAAAGGACATCGCCGAAGGCCGTTTTCGCCGCGACCTATTCTTCCGCCTCCGCGTGCTGGAGATAATCGTTCCGGCCTTGCGCAAGCGGCCCGAGGACATTCCCCTATTGGCCGACTGCTTTCTGCAACGCTTCAACAGTGAAACCGGGCGCAAGATCAAAGGCTTCACGCCCGAGGTCAAGGCAAAACTGCTTAGTTACCAGTGGCCGGGCAATGTCCGCGAGTTGAAGAACGTGGTGGAACGGGCGGTCGTGCTTTGCCGCGGACAGGAGATCGGCGAGGAGGATTTGCTTTTGACCAAACTCGCCACGGCCGGCGACACCGATGTTTCCTTGGACGGCGAACACTTCACCCCATTCTCGCTGGACGACATTGAACGGCGTCATATCCTCAACACCCTCGAACACACCAACTGGAACAAGAGCAAAACGGCCTCGATCCTGGGCATAGAGCGATCCACGCTGGACCGCAAAATCCGCCGCTTCGGCCTGGGCGACGATAGCCTTGATAAATGAGCCCTTATCATCTCCATCTTGTGGTTGGGGTGGCATATATCACGAGATTCATGTGCCAAACGATTGCAGGCCCTTTTAACGCGGAATGTCCATTTCTTCCGCCCGGGGCTAAATTGTCAAATCGCAGTTTAAGTAGCGATCTTCGAAAATATACTATTCACCGAGAGTGAAGCTGACCGGTCTGGCGAAAATCGGACCGTCGAAAACGAAAGTGTGGAACTCGCCGTTCTCGCCGCAAGGGTCTACGGAGGCGGGCAGCCGCGCAAGAAACTCTTCATCGATCGTACGGCCGAGGAACTCTCTTCCGAGGGCCGTTGTATCGATGCTGGTGGTTATGGCCTTGAAGCCCAGGTTGATAAAAGCGCAAGCCAAATCGCGCGTGTTGCGTTTCCAGAGCGGGAAGACGGCCTTCATGCCAATTTTAGCAAGTTTTGCTTCTCGCTCCTTCCGCAGATTATCAAGGAAGATGTCACCGATGACAACAATTTTAACACCCTTATGCTGATACTCCAAAAGCACTTCTTGCAGCGAGGTTTCGTATATTTCGATTCCTTCGTTTGGTGTGAAAGAAACAATTTTAAGCGGCAGTCCAATCGAGGCGGCTTGTTGTTCCAGCAAGGCGCGATGAACGCCGTGCATACTCACCCGGTTTGATGATGCCGCGACCGTTGTTAGCAAAGCGATGGTTTTATATTCCGGATCGTTGAGGGTCGAATGCAAAGCCAAAGCGCTGTCTTTACCGGTACTCCAGGAGACGATCGCTTTTTCCACCGCCGGCCTCCTGACTTGTCAAGCCCACCGTCCACTGCCCACTTTTTTTCACCCGGCTTTCGTGTCGGGCGATTTAGCGGCTTCTTCATACATTTCCAGAAAGAAAAATTCCAACAAGTCGAAATCATCGTCAAAGATGATTTTCCCAATTTTATGTTCGGTCTCGTCCATAACCAGTCCCTCTTTGATAAACTGCTCGACTTTTTCCACGCTCTGGCCGCCGATAAGTTTGCGGCGGAACCAGCCGCGCTCCGTCCTGCGGTACATCACCATTTGAGGGACGGGACCGCCGCCGGTAAGTTCTTTGGCCAATTCTCCGTCCCGATCGGCATTGACCTGGGCAAAGGCCACTTTCTTGAACAATCCCCGCTCCCGCAATCTGGGCAAAACGTTTCTTTTCATTGCTTGGCACGGCCCGCACCAATCGGTGCTGACCATGACGACCATCGGTCTGCCGGTTTCGGTGGTTTGGCGGCGGGCTTCGGCATAAGTCTCGGTGTTATCCGTGGGCGTAGCCAATAAAACAGTTTGCATAAGCGCGGCGCAGAGTGTAAGCGTCATTGTAACGATCTCCTTTTTCTTTTCTTTCAAGGCAGGATGTTTGGTGGGGAAGTCGTCAGGCGTCCGTTATGAAAACATGCTTTTGGCTGGGATACGGGCGCCTTTAAGGGAATTTCTTACCCACGCGAAGTTATTGGAATGTACTTGGGTTGAAAAAATTGACAAGGGGGGCGCCGGGAATTTTAACGCCTGGATAATTTGGATAATTTATTTACCCCGCCAATTGACCAGTTTGTCTGTATATCGAGTCGAGATAAAAAAATTTATTTTGTTTGCTTTTTTTCCCGTAAAATTGACGTAAGTCTCTGCTTTTCAGGAAGTTCGGAAAACAACCGATTGAGAAAAATAATTAGGAGACGATATAATAAATAAACTAGGAATGGTATTTGTAAACACAAATATAACAATAAAATTTGTTTATAATATTTTTAAAACGGAATTAGGATTATGAAACTTCGCATCGGATTGGTGGGATTGGGAGACGTGTGGCAAACGCGTCACGCTCCAGCGCTGCGTACGATGTCTGATCGATTCGAGGTCCACGCTGTCTGCGATCAGGTTGCACATCGGGCGGAACAAGTCGCGGCCGAATTCAACGCCGATGCCGTGGACGGATACCGCACCCTTGCCATGCGGGAAGATATCGACGCCGTTCTGCTGCTTTCGCCGCAGTGGTATGGAGCGTTGCCGATCCTGGCGGCGTGTGAATCGGGCAAAGCGGTCTACTGCGCGGCCGGTTTGGACTTGGAATTCGAGGAATCTCAATTGGTTAAAACCCGGGTGGTGGAATCGGGCATTGCCTTCATGGCCGAGTTTCCCCGCCGCCATTCGCCGGCCACGGTCCGGCTTAAAGAATTGATTGCCACCCGACTAGGCGCGCCGCGTTTGGTGTTCTGTCATCAGCGTTCGGCAGCCCAGAATTCCAGTCATTGTTTGCCGGTTCGCCCGCCCGATCATTTTTCAGCTCAGCACCTGGTGGAATTGGTGGATTGGTGTTGTTATGTGATCGATCGGCAGCCGAGTTTAGTGACCGGGCTGATGCACCGCACCGGCTGTAATGCCGCGGACGACGACTATCAAATGATGAGTCTCGACTTTTCCGAAGCCGTTCATCCCGGCTCTGGTCCGGTGGCGCAAATAAGTTGCGGGCGCTACATCCCCACCGATTGGCAGGAGGCGATCACATATCGGCCGCTGGCGTACATGCAGGTTTCCTGCGAGAACGGCATCGCCTTTGTCGATCTGCCCGCCACCTTGGTGTGGTTCGACGAGGCCGGACGGCACGTGGAATCATTGGACAGCGAACGCCCCTTCGGCGAACAAATGTTGACCCAGTTTTATCGGGCGGTGACCAGTCTGGTCCGCCTGACGAGCGACTTGGAAGATGCCTACCGGGCGTTGTACATCGTGCGCGAGGCGCGCCGCAGTCATCAGGAAGGCCGAAGGATCGCGTTATAGTTTTAAGATTCGGCTCAGCAGCGGGCGGAGGAATCGTTTTATCGCCGCGGCGCCGGGCAATTGATTGATCTTCATCAGAATCCGCCAATCCGAGCGATTTATCATTTCCTCATATCGGGCATTCAATTGAGCGATTGTACCGCGTTGGTTTTGGAGTTCGTCTTTGAGATCACGGATTTCTTCGCGTAGTATTTGAATTTTCAGTTTTTGGTTTTGGATATTTTCCACGCTTGGATTATCGGCATCGCCCCGTATGGGATGGTCGAAACATTCCAGATCAAAGGCCCGCATGACTTTCAAACGATTTGCCAGCCTTTCAATGGTTTGTTCCGGGGATGCGCGAGAGGCGCATGAAATAGCGGAATCGAGCAGATCCAGGAATACGCCGATGCGGAACGAGGTTCGCCATTTGCCTCCGTGTTTTTTTTCATAATAGCGGCGGTTTTTGCGAAAAAGATCGCTTTCATCCCTTCGGCTGAAGCAAACGCTGCCTTGATGATAAATAAAAACGCCTTCCAGACAGGCAAGCTTGAAGCCCTGCGAGCTTGCCCGCAGGCAAAAATCGTCATCTTCGAAAAACCCCAAACCATAGTTTTCGTCTAACAAGCCGATTTTTTGGAAAACCTCTTTGCGAATCATGACGCAGAAAAAGCCCAACATGGCGGTATAAAACCAGCTATCTTCCTGCCGGGAGGCGTAACCGCGGCCGGATTGAATAACAGACTGCGGATCTCCGGCCGGCAGATAAATAACTTGCTCGTTGCCGACCGTATTGGTTATTGGGCCGATCAAGCCGACTTCGGGATGCGCAGCGGCAAAGGCGAGCATCTTGTCGAGCCAATAATCGGTTACTCGCGTGTCGCTGTTTAGGAGGACGTGGAAATCGGCCTCGGCCGCGCGGATTCCCACGTTGTTACCGGCGGCAAAGCCCTTGTTTTCCCGATTGAATATGAGCTTGAGATTATCATGCCGCGCCTGCAATTGTTGCAAATAGTCCTGGGTATTGTCCGTGGAGGCGTTATCCACGACCAGGACCTCAAAGTCCGAATCGGTTTGCGCGGCAAAAATACTTTCCAGGCAGGGTTTCGTCGTCTCTTCCAGCAAATTGTACGACAAAACAATTACGGCTACTTGGGGCATAGCGGGTACATTCAGCCCAGTAAAATTGGATGTGTCGTTTTGCAGTACACGGGCCCGGCTTGATCGCACATTTCAAAATATAAATCAGCTATCGGCTGGGAAAGGAAGGCTTCAGGCGAGCCATTTTCATAACGGTTGTTGCGCAAATGAACTTTACAGGTTGAGGAAACTTCGCTCAAAAAGGCTGGGGAATTCGGCAGGGATAGAAAATCCATAATTCGCGCGATTTCCGCCCCGGGATCGCTGAAATGCGAGTCGTAATGCGTAATTATCCGGTCGGAGGGAGCCGTCGCCGCCAGGAGGCGATATTGATATGCCCTCCAAAGCGTCAGACCGGCGGGAATCGACATATTGTTTCGCCGATTCAATGATTGCGCCACTTCCCACGGATGGCGCAAACAAACAACTACTTTTAAGCCGGGAATCAAACTTTTCCAAAAAGGAAGCGTAATCGAGGATCGCGGGTCTTTCCATCCCCAAACGCGACGGCGGCTGCGCTCACGGACCAGGTTTTTGGCGCGCCGGCGAATGGCTGAAAGCGTTGGGACACGTTCCCAGCCCTGTTCCATGGGAGGCGGCGAATCCCAACCGCCGGAAAAGTGGAGCAGTATTTCATCGTTAAGCTTTACAAAAGCGCCATCCTCCCAAAAACCGTCTTGATTGTCAAGGGCCGAAACCGTCAGCACGCTTTCCGGGCCCATGTAAATACCAGAGCGGCTCAAGAGCTGCGAGACCATGGACGTTCCCGAGCGATGCATCCCGCAGATGCAAACCACGGTTTGATCACAACCCGCCGCGCGCGGTTTAATCCAGTTCTTTAATTTCTTCCAACCACAAGCGAATTTCATTATCGTACTCGCTGGCCAGATCGACCTTAATGAGCTGCCGATGGAAACTGGCGGCTCCTTCCTTTACCAAATCGGCCGCCTCGGCGCTGGGGAAGCGCCGCATGGGATCGGGGGCAACCAGCCCGCGGCAGAAATTCATCAACAGATCGTTGCGGACTATTTCCTCGGGCAGGATGTGGGGCAGGCGTTGGGCGAGGAATCGCTTGGCCTCCAAAAGATCGCGGAAATTCGTCAGCCCGGAGAACGTGGGCGCCCCGGAAAGCATTTCAATAAGCACGTAGCCCAAGCTGGCCAGGTCGCTGCGCGGGGTGCAATCGCCGCCTTCCAAGACCTCGGGAGCGGCATAAGTGGGCGTGCAGGTGCGCCGCGCCGGTTTTTGCTCCAGGTCGATTGCGGAACCCAGATCCACCATCTTGGCGTTGCCGGTGCGTTTGAGCATGATGTTCGAAGGTTTTAAATCGCCGTGCACGATGCCTTCGCGATGCAGGGCCGCCAAGGCCGCCAGGCAATCGCGGACCACGGCCATGGCGATGCCCGGCTTCAGCCGGGGCTGGATCGGCCCTTCGGTGACAATCACCTGGTTAATGTAATCCCATCGCTTGTTGCTCACCCGATGATGAACTTGTTCCAGCATCTTGCGGGTCAAGAGCCGGGCCAGGTCGAAACCATCGACCCATTCCATCTCCATCATGCGGATGCGGTCGCGCTCGACCCAGTTGTGCACGTCCAGCAGGTTATCCTGTTGGATTTGCGCGACGCGCCCGGCGACGTGGGCCATCCGACCCATGGCTTCGTCGTAAGCGCGTTCGTCTTCGTATCGTTCGGGCGAAAAGACTTTTAGCGCCACCGGCAGGGTAAAACCGTCCGTTCCGCGACGCTCGGTCAAATAAACAACTCCCTGTCCTCCGGACCCCAACAATTTCATCAGCCGATGATGCTGGGTCCAACTGAGGCGTTGTTCTTCCAAGATGCCGCGGTAACGGGCCAACAGTTCGTCCGGACAACGGGTAACCTGATGCCCGCCCCAGGTCCTGGTGGCGCTTCCCTCGAGGAACGTCGTGCTACACATGAGACACCTTTAGTTGAAGAACTGAAACTGGCGCGCAGAGCAGGTTTTTTGTCAGGCCTCCGAGCCTAAAACCAATCTGCCGGAAGCGAGATTGAATATCCAAACTCGCTTATCAGGAGAGAAAACTGGCGTTTGTAAACTCACCCTATTTTAACTTTTCAAGTACCCGGTCGTCCAGAGGAATATTTGGCCAATTTAAACATTTGAGGGGTATGTGATACGTATAAATATGGGGTAAGGCGAACAAATTTGTGTTATTTTATGACAAGAAGTGGCACATTCTTGTAAGAAAAGCGGATTAAAACGTGCGTTGTAAACAAAAACGGGCGCGTCTGCCAAAGACGCGCCCGTAACAGGTCATTACATAATAATCCTTACTTTAACGCCGCCGATGCCAATATAGCATCAAAGCTCCCGTGAGCAGCAGGACAATCGTTGCCGGTTCAGGAACGACTGTGAGGACTCCAGTATCTTTATCATAACTGATGGTCCAAGTACCGTCACCATAGGGAGACATATCCGGCAGGTTGGGCACAAAATCTCCCGACTTGGCAAGCCAATTCAGGATGTCATAATCGCCTGGCACTGGGGTGCCGCTTAGCAATACGTTGAGTGCGACGTTTGAACCCACGGTTAGAGTACCAGTGGAATTCAGTACGTCATGCAACGCGCCGGCAAGCGTGATGTCTAGGTAGGAGCCATCATTGAAGGTTATGTTGCCGACGGTTAGCGAGGCGGGATCGCCTGGGGCTATTCCAGCGCCGCTGTGCACAGTCACTAAGCTGGAACTAGCAAAACTGCCGCTGCCGCCCAGAGTTCCTTCCATGACGTCGGTCGGTCCGGTGTAGGTGCAGACAGCATTCATTTTGAACGCGCCGAGGCCCGACTTAACGAATCCGCCGCCGCCGCCGTCGAGCAACCCGCAGTTAGACCAGACGTCCTGTCCAGCGGTATCGATTTTGGCCCCGCCGGCTTGCACCCAGAAGTTCAATATGGTGTTGTCGCC